>JBFJPA010000109.1:0-10997 GCA_041617355.1 Longimicrobiales bacterium | reverse complement strand
GCCTCCAGCGGAATCGCGCCGAGAGCGTCGTGCACCGGCTCCGCGTGCCGCTGCATTGCCAGCACGTTGAGGCCGTGCCTCGCCCGGAAGCCGAGATCTCGCAGTGTGCGTCCGACCACACGTGACCGCGGCGGCACCATCACTTCCGCGAGATCGTGCTCGGCCTCGGGGCCTTCGAGCAGCTCGGTACGCGTACCCGCGATGCGAAGCCGCGCCTGCTGCTCGAGCTTCGTGATGTCCTGCACTTTCCCCTCCAGCAGCAGCACGTCGCCTGCCTCGATGCGGGTGCTGCCCAAGGGGAAGCGGACGGGCTCATCGCCACGGCGTATGGCCACGACCTGCAGGCCGAACCGCTGCGCGAACCGGGTCTCACCCAGTGACTTGCCGGCGATCGGCGCGTCCGGCCCGACTACGGCGGCCGTGAGATAGTCGCGCAGCTCGTAGCGATTCAGGAAGCTCGACGTGGTAGCCCGCTTGGGCGTCAACATGCGACCGATCGTCAGCAGGTACACGACGCCGATCGCAACCAGGATCGCGGCCGGCGGCGTGATGTCGAAGAGCCGGAACCGGGGCAGCCCCAGGTCCACGACGATTGCCGCGACCAACAGGTTCGTGCTCGTGCCGATCAAGGTCAGCGTGCCGCCCAGCTGACTGCCGAACGAAAGCGGCATGAGTAGCCGTGACGCCGCAATGCCGGTCCGCCGCGCGAAACCGAGCACGACCGGCAGCATCACGATGACGACGGGCGTGTTGTTGATGAGAGCGCTCGCCGGGATGACGAACACGAGGAGAACCGCGAGAAAACGGACCTCGCTGTCGCCAGCGAGCCGCGCGATGCGTGCGCCCAGCACATCGATCGCGCCGGTCCGCGCGAGGCCCGCGGCCAGCACCATCATCAGGCCGACCGTGACCGTCGCCTCATTCGAGAAGCCGCTGGTGCCCTCTCGTGGCGTGACCAGCCCCGTCACGATCAGCGCGCTCAACACGATCAGGGCCACGACATCGGCGCGCACGCGATTCCACGCGAACAGCGCGAGGGCGCCGATCGCGACGGACAGCGTGAGCAGGATCTCGAACGTGAACCCGGTGTCCATCGTCGCGGCGGCCGGAGTGACGGAGCGCGCTATCGCGTCCGGATACCTTACGCCGGCCCGGACCCGGCGGCCAGTCCGACGGCCGGCCGGCCCCGCGGCGACTCCGTCAGAACGGGAAGAAGAAGGGGATCACGAACGCCGCGGCGAGGGCCAGCAAGAACGTGAGCGGGCCGCCCACGCGGAGGTAGTCACCGAACGTGTAGCCGCCCGGTCCATAGATGAACGCATTGGTCTGATACCCGATCGGTGTCATGAAACTGTTCGACGCCGCGAACATTGTTGCCACCACGAACGGCACGGGTGAGACACCGAGCCCGGCAGCGACCGCGACCGCGATCGGGGTGAGCACGATCGCCGCCGCGTTGTTGCTGATCAGCTGCGTCAGCAAGGACGTCAGGATGTAGAACGCGCCGAGCGCACCGATCGGTCCGATCGGCTGAACGACCTGCATGATGCCGCCGGCAATGAAAGCGGCGGTTCCGGTGTTCTGCATGGCGACGCCCAGCGGAATCACGCCGCCCAGCAGTACCAACACCATCCAGTCCATGTCGCGATAGGCTTCGTCCGGCCGCAGACACCCCGACAACACCATGGCGATCGCGCCGAGCAGTGCTGCGACCATGATGCTGAGCACGTCGAACGCGGCGAGCAGGACGACGACGGCCGTGATCGCGACGGATACCCGCAGCCGGCGCAGCCGCCGGGCCGGCAGTCCGACGGAGCCGAGCAGCGCGAACTCACCGCCCCGGTGCAGCCGCTGCAGGGCGCGCTGCGGTCCTTGCACGAGCAGAATGTCGCCCGCCTCCAACGGGATCGCACCGAGTGCGGCATGAACCGGCGCGGCGTGACGCTGCATGGCGAGCACGTTGAGCCCGTAGCGCGCGCGGAATCCGAGCTGCCGCACCGTCCGCCCGATCGTGCGTGAGCGTGGCGGGACCAGGATCTCCGCGAGATCGTGCTCGACGCCCGGCTCCTCCAACAGGGCGGCCCGCGTGCCCGCGATGCGCAGGCTCGCCGTGTTCTCCAGCTTCGCGATGTCCTCGATCTTGCCTTCCAGCAACAACACGTCGTCGGCTTGCAGGCGAGTCGCGCCGTGCGGAAACCGGATCCGCTCACCGCCCCGACGCACGGCGACGACCTGCAGCCCGTACCGCTGCTGGAAGCGCAGCTCGCCGAGTGTCTTGTCGACAATGGGCGCATCCGCACCGACGCGCACCGTCGTCAAATAGTCTCGCAGCTCGTACCGCTTCACGTAGCTCGTCGCCGTCTTGCGGTCCGGAACCAGGGCTCGGCCGATGGTGAGCAAGTAGACCAGTCCGATCACCGCGAGGACGAGCGCCGCCGGCGTGATGTCGAACAGACGGAAGCGTGGCAGGCCGAGGTCCACGATGATTGCAGCGACCAGCAGGTTCGTGCTGGTGCCGATCAGCGTCAGCGTGCCACCCAGCTGACTGCCGAACGAGACCGGCATGAGCAGTCGCGAGGCCGCCATGCCCGTTCGCCTCGCGAAGCCGAGCACGATGGGCAGCATCACGATGACGACCGGCGTATTGTTGATGAACGCGCTGGCGGGCACGACGATGATCATCAAGACGATGAGAAAGCGCAGCTCGCTGTCCCCGGCCAGCCGATTGATGCCGGCGCCGAGCAGATCGATGGCGCCTGTGCGCACCAGGCCGGCCGCGAGCACCATCATCAGGGCGACCGTGGCCGTGGCCTCGTTCGAAAAGCCGCTCGTGCCTTCACGGGGTGTGACCAGACCCGTCAGAATGACCACGGCCATGACGATGAGCGCCACCATGTCCGCACGGATTCGGTTCCATACGAACAACACGAGCGCGCCGCCGGCGATACCGAGCGTCAGTACGATGTCGGCCGTGAGGTCGGGCCTGTCCATATTTTTTGCACGGGTTGCGTTGGGGCGCGGTAACACCGCGTCGTCATGCAGGTTACGCCGTCAGCGCCGAACCGCGCCAGTCCAGCGGCACGCTCGCGTGACGGGGCGGACTCGATCCGCTAACTTGTCTGCTTCCCGTCGCGTTCGGCCCCCTACCGATGGATTCCATGCGCTTGTTCACCGGAACCAGCGGCTTCGCGTACAAGGAGTGGAAGGGAAGCTTCTATCCGGACGACCTGCCCGCGGCCGGCATGTTGCGCTTCTACGCGTCGCGATTCCACAGCGTCGAGATCAACAACACGTTTTATCGCATGCCGTCCGTCGCGACCCTGACGGGCTGGGCCGAACAGGTGCCGGACGGCTTCGTTTTCGTGCTGAAAGCGTCGCAACAGATCACGCATCGCAAGCGTCTGAAAGACGCGGCCGAGCCGACCGCATACTTCTTCGGCAACGCAGCCGTCCTCGGCGAACGTCTCGGCCCCGTCCTCGTTCAGCTGCCGCCGAATCTCAAAAAAGACGCCGACCGACTCGCAGGCTTCCTGTCGATCGCGCCGGCCGACCGGCGGCTCGCGTTCGAGTTCCGACACGCGTCGTGGTTCGATGACGAGGTCTACGCGCTTCTGCGCGAGCACGGCGCAGCTCTTTGCATTGCGCAGGGTGAGGAGCTGGAGACGCCATTCGTCGCGACAGCGCCGTGGGGGTACCTTCGCCTCCGCCAGGTCGCCTACGAGGACGAAGCGCTTGGCGATTGGGCAAAGCGCATCCGCGACCAGGCGTGGACCGACGCGTTCGTCTTTTTCAAACACGAGGACGAAGGGACCGGACCGAAGCTGGCCGCCCGATTCGAGTCCCTTTTCCACGTCTAGACGTTCGCGGCACGTGGGGCGCATCGTCCCGCGTTCGCGAACGCGGCTCCCGGAGCAGGGACCGCGTATCCGCCCGGCCCTTGCATGGTTACCCTCAAGTCACTGTGAATCCATGACATACACGGGGACCGCCGGCCGGCACCGATCTTCCCGTGTAGCCGCGCGTCCGACGGACCCCGTCCCCCGCGCTCTGGGTACGACGCTCCTCATGGAAGCGCCGATCCGGCGCGTTTGCTCCGTTACGAATCGGAAATGGCAAAGAAGAATGACCTGAAGCCGCGCGTCCTGTTGGCCGATGACCAGCAGGACGTGCTCACGGCTCTGAAGCTGCTGCTCGCCGACGAGGGCTACGAGCTGGAGACGGCCACGTCGCCCAATGCCGTGTTGAAGACGCTCGAGGAGGCCGAGTTCGACGCGATCGTCATGGACCTCAACTACACGCGGGACACGACCTCCGGCAAGGAAGGTCTGACGCTGCTCCAGTGCATCCGGGGCATGGATGACACGGTCCCGGTGCTGATGATGACGGCGTGGGCGAGTGTGGAGGGCGCCGTGGCCGCCATGAAGCATGGCGCCAACGACTACATCGAGAAGCCATGGAACGATGAACGGCTGGTGGCCACGCTGCGCACGCAGATCGAGCTGCGCCGCGCGCTGCGCGACAACCGCCGGCTGGAAGCGCAGAACGCCCGTCTGCAGACGCTCGGCCTGCCCGAGCTGATCGCGGAATCGCCGGCCATGCAGCCGCCCCTGGAGACCATGCGCCGAGTCGCGCCATCGGACGCGAACGTGCTGATCCTGGGCGAGCACGGTACCGGCAAGGAGGTCGTCGCGCAGTGGCTGCACGGCGCATCGGAACGCGCCGACAAGCCGCTGGTGACCGTCAACGCCGGCGGCCTTTCGGAGGGTGTGGCCGAGAGCGAGTTGTTCGGGCACGTGAAAGGCGCGTTCACCGATGCGCGCACCGAACGGATCGGCTGCTTCGAGCTGGCCGATGGCGGCACACTCTTCCTCGATGAGATCGCCAACATGTCGCCCAAGCTGCAGGCCAAGCTGCTGCGGGTGCTGCAGACGGGTGAGCTGCAGCGGGTCGGCTCGTCGCGCACGATTCACGTCGACGTGCGCGTGATCTCGGCGACGAACGCGGACATCGACGCCGAGATCGAGGCGGGCCGTTTCCGGGAGGATTTGCTCTACCGCCTGAACACCGTCGACATCCGGCTGCCGCCGCTGCGCGACCGCGGCGATGACATCCTGCGTCTGGCCGCGCATTTCCTGAAGCAGTACGCGTCGCGCTACCGGAAGAAGGTCGCGAGCTTCGATGCGGCGGCGCAGTCGGCGTTGAAGGCACATATCTGGCCCGGCAACGTGCGGGAGTTGCAGCACGCGATCGAGCGGGCCGTCTTGATGGCGAACGGCGATCGCATCACGGCGAAGGATCTCGGCCTCTACAGCCGCGACGGCGGCGCGACCACCGAAGACGAGATGACGCTGGAAGACGCCGAGAAGGCGTTCATCCGAAAGGTCCTCGCGAAACACGGCGGCAACGTGCTGGCGGCCGCGGAACAGCTCGGCATGAGTCGCAGCGCGCTGTACCGCCGGATCCAGCAGTACGGGCTCTGAGGGTATGGCTGACCATGAAGCCGGCAGACGGCGCGGCACATCGCTCGAGGTCGCGGCCGCGCGCCTGGTCCTGATCGGCGGCCTGCCCGCCGTCGCCGCAGCGCTCTGGCTGGTCTGGTCCGGCGACTTCGGTGTCGAAATCCGCTGGACGCTGACCATCCTGCTGCCGGGCGTCTGGCTCGGCTGTGCCCTCGCCGCACACGACCGCGTGGTGCGGCCGATGCAGCTCCTCGTCAACCTGCTCGGCGCCCTGCGCGAAGGCGACTTCTCGTTGCGTGGCGTAGGCGCCGCCGGCGGCGATGCGCTCGGCGATGTCATGCGTGAGGTCAATGCGCTGGGCGAGACGTTGCACCGTCAGCGCTTGTCCGCCGTCGAAGCGACGGCACTGCTGTCCAGCGTGCTCTCCGAGATCGACGTCGCCATCTATGCGTTCGACCACGATGACCGCGTCCGACTCGCCAACCGCGCCGGCGCCGCTCTGCTCGGCGTACCGGTGACCGACCTGGTCGGACGAAATGCAGCCGACACCGGGCTCGGTGAGTTCCTGGTCGGCGATGTGCCACGCACGTTCGAGCGCGATTTTCCGAATGGGCGAGGCCGCTGGGAATTGCGGCGTAGCGAGTTCCGCCAGGACGGTCGGCCGCATCGGCTGGTCGTGCTCGCCGATCTGAGCCGGGCCTTGCGTGAGGAAGAGCGCCAGGCGTGGCAGCGCATCGTGCGCGTGCTCTCGCACGAGATCAACAACTCGCTCACGCCGATCCGCTCGATTGCGCGCAGCGTGCGCCGCTTCCTGGACCGTGAGCTGGGCACGAACGGTCGGGCTGCCGAAGTCCGCGAAGGCCTGGACGTGATTGCCGGCCGAGCCGAATCGCTGGGCCGCCTGATGTCGGAGTACGCGCGCCTCGCACGTATGCCCAAGCCCGTGCTGCGGCCCGTCGGCGTCGCGGGCCTCGTCCGGGCCGCCGTCGAGATGGAGCAGCGCGTGGCCGTCCGCATCACGAGCGCCGCGGAAGCCACCATCGCGGCCGATCGCGGGCAGCTCGAGCAGGTCCTCATCAACCTCGTTCGCAACGCGGCCGAAGCCTCGCTCGAGACGGGCGGCGCCGTTTCCGTTCGCTGGACCGACCGCGGCGATGTCGTCGATATCATGATCGAGGACGAAGGGCCCGGCCTCGCCGACACCGGCAATCTGTTTGTCCCCTTCTTCACGACCAAGCCGGACGGATCCGGCATTGGACTCGTGCTCAGCCGCCAGATCGCCGAGGCGCACAACGGCACGCTCGTGCTCGAAAACCGCGGCGACGCACGCGGCTGCCGCGCGATCCTCAGAGTGCCGAAGCGCTGATCTCGTCGAACGGCCGTTACCGATACAGCTTCCCGACCAGTTCTCGCCGGCCCCGCACTCCGACCTTCTCGCTCGCTTTGCCGATATGCTCCTGCACGGTATAGGGCGAGAGAGAAAGCTCGCGAGCAATCGCTTTGGTGGATTTCCCGAGTGCAACGTGCTGCAGCACGTCGCGTTCGCGAGGCGTGAGCCCGTACAGCCGGGACAGCAGCCCGATGCGGCCCTCCGGACCGATCGGCGCGAGGACGACGACCGCGGTGGAGTCGGCCGATTCGTCCGCGGCGCGTGACGCCGTGACTTCGTACCAGCGTCCGCTCCGCCCCTGTGCCCGGACGGTGCCCTGCAACGGCGCGTCGTCATCCGGGTGTGCGGTGCGTTCGGCCGCGTGGAGCGTGGCCAGCGCGCCGGCCACGGCCGGGGGAGGCCTCTCCGCATCCCAGCCCGCGGGCGCGATGTCCTGACACAGGCGCGCCGCACCGGCGCAGCGTAGCGTGATCCGTCCACTCGGCGTGACGACGAGAACGCCCGGCGAAGTGTCGCCCGGTTCGGACTCGGACATTCGTGCCGCGTCCAGCAGGACCGCCCGCCGCAGGCCCGCGCCGACGTGCGGGGCCAGGCGGCGCAACAGCGCGCGCTCGCCGTCCGTGAACGCAGCCGCTGCGGGTCCACGCACCAGGTACAGCCAGCCCCAGAGCATGCCGTGGTCGACTGCCGCGACGTGAAGCTGGGGCCCGGCCAGTTCGCTCAACGCATCGTCGGACGGTGGCGGCGAGTCCTCGTCCACAATGCGACCGCTGTCGGCGAGATCGATGATCTCGCGTGCGTACGCGGCCGGGTAGACGACCGTCGTGTACGTCTCGATGAGCTCTTCCAGCAGCCGCCTCGCGAACACATTGGTCAGCATGCCCCGCTCCGGATCCGTCGTCGCAAGCGCGCTGCCGACGGTGTCCAGACCCGACTCGAGACAGGTCAGCACCTCCTCCGCGAGACGGATGACACCGTACGCCGAATAGCAGGCCCGCTTTACGTCCTCGAACAGGGTCCTGCGCGCCGGATTTCTGCGCTTGCTGAGCACGGACGGTGTGCCTCCTCGTGATTTGTCGATGCGGTCACGACCCGTAGTGAAGTCGCACCGGGAGGATGCAACAAACACGCCCCCCAGAAATCTGGGATGGTGTCTGTTGTCCGCGGGCGACACCGTGCGTTGAACGAGTTGAGTCGAGAAGAGAAGGGAGACGGAGATCGATATGACTTCACGTGACCATGCAGCCCATCGGCTGAACGCCCACTTGATGATCGGCTTCACGCTGATCCTGGGCGCGGCGCTCACCATTCAGTCGGCCGCCGAGCCGACGCCCGCGGAGACGCGCCACTTCGGGCCGGCACAGTCACTCGGGAACGGCACGGTGCGTTCGTACGTGACGATCGATGCGAAGGGTGTCCCGACGGCGGTCGGCGTCGCGCTGAGTGCCGACGCAATGCACGGGCTGAAGACCGAGCACGGGCTGCACGAAGAGTACGTGCTGGAACTGCCGGAGACTGCGGCGGCGACACCGTTCCGCCACATCACGCTGTATTGGAATCCGGCCGGCCACGAGCCGCCAGGCATCTACGACCTGCCGCACTTCGACTTCCACTTCTACACGATTCCGAACGAGACGCGACTCACGTTCACGCCGGATCGTGCGGACTTCGCAGAGAAGGGAGGCCGCGTGCCAACGGCAGAGTTCGTGCCGGAGGGGTATGTGCTCGTACCGGACGCCACCGTTCCGCTCATGGGCACGCACTGGGCGGATCCCGCGGCGCCCGAGCTGAACGGCAAACCGTTCACAAAGACGTTCCTGCACGGGTCCTGGGACGGCCAGTTGATCTTCTATGAGCCGATGATCACGCGCGAGTGGTTGATGTCGGGCGCGAAGCTCGTCGAACCGCTCAAGCTGCCAGCCCGCTATCCGAGCGCAGGCCACTGGCCCACGACGTGGTCGGTCAACCACGACACCGACGCGCGGGAGTACCGCGTCGAGCTGGGCGGCTTCGTGCATCGTCACCGCTGACACGGTTCTCTGTGCGATGTGAAAGGGGCGACGCGTGCGCGTCGCCCCTTTCGCTTTGGCCCGTGCCTGAGGCCTTTGGCCTAGAGCGGTCCTTCCGTCCACCCTCCCCACAACGCGTAGGTCACGCTTTCATTGCTGCTGCCGGCCTCGCGGCCGCCCTGGACGTTGAAGAACATGACCTCGCCGTCGGGGCTGAAGCAGCTGCCGGCGAACTCGCCGGGAGCGGGTCGGCCCGCGACACGCGGGTGACGCACGAGGTCGATGATGTTGCCTTCGCGATCGAGGCCGCGGATGAACTGGTCACCGCCGCCGTCCTCGCACATGATGATCCCGCCGCGCGGCGACAGCACGATGTTGTCGGGACTGTCGAGCACGTCGCGCGATGGCGATTCGAAGACGAGTGTCAGCTCGCCCGTGCCGGACGCGGTCGGGCGATAGTGGAAGACTTGGCCGGCGCGCGCGTTGCCGCCGTTCGTCGACACGATGTAGATGCCGCCATCGCCGTGGAACGCGCCTTCGAGGCGAGCGAACACGGCGGCGCCTTTGTCGAGGCCCTCGCGAAAGACGATCAGCGGTTGGGTGTCCGCGCCTCTGGGATCCGGGTCTTCGATGTCGACCCAGATCGCGGGCACGGTCGTGCCGGCGGCCATGCCGCGCGCCGTCAGGTAGCGGGGCCGGCCGGGCACGGCGAGGACCTGGAGCCGGCCGCCTTCCGCGAGCACGCCGGGCCGATTCGGAAGGAACCGGTAGAACCCGGAGCCCGGGCGGTTGGGTTCATCGGGTACGTACCAGGCGTCTTCGGTTTCGTAGACGATGCCGGTGTCGGGATCGACGGCGACCGCCTCGTGCACGAAGCGGCCCATGGCGGTCAGCGCGACCGGCTCGACGGGGCCGTTGGCGGAAGCCGGCACTTCGAAGACGTAGCCATGGGGCCGATCGAAGCCGTGTGTCCGACCCGCCGTGTTCTCTTCACACGTGAGCCAGCTGCCCCACGGGGTGAGCCCGCCCGCGCAGTTGACCCGCGTGCCGGCCAGGCTGACGAACTCATCGACGACTTCGATGGACCGCTCGGCGTCCCGGCCGTGAATGCGCACTTCGAGCGTCGTCGTCCCGCCGCTCGCTTTGCGGTCGTAGTTGGGCCAGCCCAGGACGGGTCCGCGTCCCGGCCCGTCGACCATCTCGTGATTGCGAATGAGCCGGATGTTGCCGTTCGGCATCGCGAATGCCTGCATCCCGTCGAAGGCGTTTGGCACCGTCAGGCTGGGACGCACGGGCGAGACGCGGTTCGCGACACTGACGCGAACGCAGCGGAACGAGTGCGGGATCTCGAGCTCCGGGCAATCGGCGCTCGGTCGGAGCGGGCCGTACCCGGGGGCGCGGCCGCCGGCCCCCCGCCGGGCGGTGGCCGCACGGGCATCCTCGGCCGACGCGAAGTTCCACGCCGCCAGGCCGGACAGGGACGGCGCCAGGATCGCGCCGCCCGCCGCGAATCGGCGCAAAAACGCTCGACGTCCCAGGGTCATTCGCTACACGCTTGGTGAGGTCATCCCTCGAATGAGTAACGACGAGGCCCTGCGCGCGCGAGGCTTGCACCGCGAACGACAAGGGGCGCACCGACTTGAGTCGGTGCGCCCCGTTTGGCGCCATCGAGATCCAGAACTCAGCTTCCCCGCGTCCGGCCCGAGTCGCTTTTGGCGACGCGGAAGATCACTGCGTCGAGCGGAACGCCCAGCCGGCGGAGCGCCTCCTCCACCTCAGCGGCGACCGTGCGATTTGCTACGCCCACGACGATGCGGTTGGCCGGCACGTTCAGCATGATGCCGCTCACGCCACGAATCTCCGCCACGGGCCGCATTTCGTGCAGCCAACGGGTCAGCTCCGCATACGTGAACTGACCACGGTGGATGACGATGGTCGCGCTGTCCGGGCAGCGGGACGATGCGAGCTTCCGTCGCAGCAACGGCGTCAGCACCTTCTTGGCCTGCTCGGGATCCCCCGCGTCGGTCAGGATCACGTTCAGATTGCAGCCGCGATCGAACCAGAGGCCGCCGAAGCCCGGAATCTGCGAGCCGAAGTCGTCGAAGCCGGCCGGGTTGCCGCGGTCCAACGCGGCAACGT
>JBFJPA010000108.1:0-11019 GCA_041617355.1 Longimicrobiales bacterium | reverse complement strand
TCGATCGGGTCGAGGCGGGCTCGGCGCACCGGCTGAACGGCGAGGCGTCGGACGCGGACGCGGCGGCTCGTGCGTACGAAGCCCTGCTGCCTGCGCAGCTCGACCTGCTCGTGCTGGGCATGGGCCGGGACGGGCACACCGCCTCGTTGTTTCCGGGCTCGCCGATTCTCGCGGAGGAAGGGCGGCGTCGTGTCGTGGCGGTCGACGGACCGGTCGGCACACCGGCGCGCCTGACACTCACGCCGCTGGCGATCCGCGAGGCGCGGCAGAGGGTCGTGCTGGTCGCGGGTGCGGACAAAGCGGACACCCTGGCGCGCGTGGTCGGCGCGTCCGTGGAGCCGCGCGTCTGGCCCGTGCAACTGGCTCTGGACGGCGTCTGGATCGTCGACGCGGCCGCCGCGGTGGGCCTGCCGAAGCCGGGCTGAAGCGGGTTTCCCCGGGGCGATCCGCGGGCTATCCTTCCGGCCCGAACGGACGGGAGAATGCAGACGACACCCCAGCGGTCCGCCGCGGACGGAGCCGCGCACGCCGTCACGGTCCTGGCCGGCGACATCGGCGGTACGAACGCTCGCCTTGCCCAGGTCCGGGTCGAGGCGCGCGGCCGTGCACGCATCCTCCGGGACGCCGTCTATTCCAGCGACGATTACGGCGATCTGTCGCCCATCGTCCGCGAGTTCATTGCGTCACTCGACCAGCCGACCGAGCGCGCGTGTTTCGCCGTGGCCGGCCCGGTCATCGACGGCCGGGTTCGCGCCACCAACCTGTCGTGGACGCTGGACGAGCGTTCACTCGAACGCGAAACCGGGATCCACGCCGTTCGCCTGATCAACGATTTTTCCGCGATCGGCCACGGCATCGCACGGCTGGGGCCCGAGGATATGGCCACGGTCAAGGCGGGCCTGGCCGACCCGAACGGGACGATCGCGATCGTCGGGGCCGGAACCGGATTCGGCCACGGCTTCGTCGTCCGTGAGCACGGCCGCTACACGGTGCTGCCGTCCGAAGGCGGACACGCCGGGTTCGCACCCGCCGACGAGCTCGAATGGGATCTGCTGCGGCACCTCCGGCGCCGCTACGGTCACGCGTCGTGGGAGCGGGTGGTTTCGGGTCCCGGCATTGTCAACGTATACCGCTTTCTGGCGTCGCGTCAGGGTGCGACGGAGCGGCTCGATGTTCGGGCTGCAATGGAGCAGGAAGACCCGGCCGCGGTCGTCACGCGGTACGCCCTCGATGGAGCGGATCCGATCTGCGTCGATGCGGTCGACCGCGTGGTGCGCGCGCTCGCGACGCAGGCCGCCAATTTCGCGTTGAGCGTGTACGCGACAGGAGGGGTCTACATCGCCGGCGGGATCGCGCCGCGCGTGTTGACAAAGCTGCGGCATCCGTCTTTCGCCAGCGCATTTACGAACAAGGGGAGGTTCGCGGCATTTCTCGAGGACATCCCCGTCCACGTCGTCACCGATTCGCACGTCGGCCTCCGCGGTGCGGCGGCGGTCGCGGCCGGAACCGAACCAGGGAGTACCGAAGCATGAGCTCGACCGTCCTGCCGGGAGCAACTCGGCTCGATACGCTGTGCATCGACACCGTACGCACGCTCGCAATGGATGCGGTGCAGCGCGCGGACTCCGGGCATCCGGGGACGCCTATGGCGCTGGCGCCGCTCGCGTACCTGCTGTACACGCGGCACCTGCGGCACCATCCGGGCGACCCCGCGTGGTTCGACCGCGATCGATTCGTTCTGTCGGCCGGCCACGCGTCGATGCTGTTGTATTCCGTGCTGCACCTGGCCGGCTACGACGTCGGCCTGGATGACATCAAGGATTTCCGTCAATGGGAGAGTCGCACGCCGGGTCACCCCGAGTTCGGTGAGACGCCGGGCGTGGAAACGACGACCGGGCCGCTCGGCCAGGGGGTCGGCAACGCCGTCGGCTTCGCCATCGCCGAAGCGCACCTCGCTGCCACGTTCAACCGTCCGGGTCACACCATTGTCGACCATCGCACGTGGTTCATTGCGAGCGATGGCGACCTGATGGAGGGCGTGTCGCACGAGGCCGCGTCGCTGGCGGGCCACCTGAAGCTGGGCAAACTGATCGGTTTCTACGATGACAACCGCATCACGATCGAGGGCGAGACGGACCTGGCCTACAGCGATGACGCGGCGACACGCTTCGAAGCGTACGGCTGGCACGTTCAGCACGTGGACGATGGCAACGATCTGGATGCGCTCGACGCCGCGATGCAGGCCGCGCTGGAGGAGAGCGAGCGTCCGTCGTTGATCGTCGTTCGCACGCACATCGCGTGGGGCAGCCCGAACAAGCAGGACACCGCGGACGCGCACGGCGCTCCGCTCGGCGAGGACGAAATCGCGCTGACGAAAGAGAACCTTGGCTGGACCTGGGACGAGCCGTTCACGGTTCCGTCCGAGGCCCTGGCCCATTGGCGCACGTGCCTGGACCGCGGCGAGACGCTGCGCCGTGCGTGGGCGGAGCGGTGGGCGGCGTACCGGGCCGCACACCCGGCCGATGCCGCCGATCTGGAGCGGCGAATCCGCCGCGATTTGCCCGAGGGCTGGGATGCGGACCTGCCGAAGTTCACCGCCGAAAACGGCAAGACGGCGACGCGGTCGGCGTCCGGCAAGGTGCTCAACGCCATTGCCCGACGCGTGCCCGAGCTGATGGGCGGCTCGGCCGACCTCGCGCCCTCGACGAAGACGCTGATCGATGGGAGTGGCGACTTCTCGGCAACGAACCGGACGGCGCGCAACCTGCGGTTCGGTATCCGCGAGCACGGTATGGCCGCCGCACTGAACGGCATCGCGTTGCACGGCGGGTTGATCCCGTTCGGGGCGACGTTCCTGATCTTCTCGGACTATGCGCGTCCGTCGATCCGGCTGGCCGCGCTCATGAAGCGTCACGTGCTCTACGTCTTCACACATGACTCGATCGGACTCGGCGAAGACGGACCGACGCACCAGCCGATCGAGACGCTGGCCGCATTGCGCGCGATTCCGGGCCTGACCGTGATCCGGCCGGCGGACGCGGCGGAGACCGTTGAAGCCTGGCGCACGGCCATGCTGCAGCGGTCGGGTCCCGTGGCGCTCGCTCTGACGCGGCAGAACGTGCCGTTCCTCGACCGCACGCGGTACGCACCGCCGACCGGCCTCGCACGGGGCGCCTACATCCTGCGCGACTCCGACGACGGCCCGCCCCAGATCATCCTGCTGGCATCGGGCTCGGAAGTTCACATCGCGGCGGACGCGCAGGTGCGGCTCGAGTCGGAAGGCGTGCGCGCGCGTCTCGTCTCCGTGCCGAGCCTGGAGCTGTTCGCGGCCCAGCCCCGCGAGTACCGCGAGCAGGTGTTGCCGTCTGCCAGCTCGCTGAGAATCGCGATCGAAGCAGGCGTGCCGATGCCCTGGTACCGGTGGGTCGGCGACCACGGGGACGTGATGGGCATCGAGCGGTTTGGCGCGTCCGCGCCGTATCAGCGGATCTACGAAGAATTCGGACTGACGGCCGACGCGATGGCCGCGCGCGCACTCGCGATGCTCGGGCGTTGAGCGCGCGAGGCTAGGCCCGGACGCGAAGGCGCGCGGTATCGACGGGCCGCGCGCCTTCGTCATTTTCGCCTGTTGTTCACGCTCACGGGAAGGAGACCGGATGCGACTCGCCATGATCGGCCTCGGGCGGATGGGCGGCAATATGGTGCGCCGGTTGCGCCGGAAAGGCCACGACGTCGTCATCTGGGACCGCGATGCCAGCGCGGTCCACGAGCTCGCGACGACGGGCGCCATCGCCGCGACCGACCTGGCCGACCTGTGTACACGCCTCGACCCGCCGCGCGTGATCTGGATCATGGTTCCGGCCGGCGCGCCGGTCGACGACACCCTCGATGCACTGCTCGCACACCTCGCCAGCGACGACACGCTGATCGACGGCGGTAACTCGAACTACCGGGATACGCTGCGTCGCGCACGATCGCTTGCCGGACGCGGAATCCATTGGGTCGATGCGGGCACGAGCGGCGGCATCTGGGGGCTCGAGAACGGGTATTGCCTGATGGTCGGTGGAGACGCGGCGGCCGTCGAGCGCTGCACGCCCATCTTTACCGCACTGGCGCCCGAAAACGGATTCGCCCACGTCGGACCGGCCGGCGCCGGGCACTACGTGAAGATGGTGCACAACGGCATCGAGTACGGCATGCTCCAGGCCTATGCGGAAGGCTATGAGATCCTGCACGCCAGCCGCGATTTCGACCTCGACCTGCACCAGATCGCCGGCGTCTGGAATCACGGCAGTGTCGTGCGGTCGTGGTTGAACGAGCTGGCCGAGCGCGCGTTCGCCGAGGATGGGGATCTCTCGGGAATCCGCGGCTACGTGGAGGATTCGGGCGAGGGGCGCTGGACGGTTCAGGAGGCGATCGACCTCGATGTGCCGGCGCCCGTGATCACGCTGTCCTTGCAGGCGCGGTTCGTGTCACGTCAGGACGAGTCGTTCTCCGCCCGCGTGATTGCGGCGTTACGTCAGCAGTTCGGTGGTCACGCCGTGAGGCGCACATGACGCGCGGGGACGGCACACTGGCCGTGCCGTTGCGCGTGCCGGAAGCCCTCGAGACGCCGGCCATATCGCTGAAGCGCGGTGAAGCCTGCACGCTCGTCATCTTCGGCGCCGGCGGTGACCTCGCGCAGCGGAAGCTGGTGCCCGCGCTCGCCCATCTGCACTGCGACGGATTGCTCCACGAGCGATTCGCCGTGATCGGCGTCGCCCGCGAGGCCATCGACGCCGACACGTTTCGCGACCGCATGCACCGCGCCGTGCGTGAGTCGGAGGACGCTGGCGACGTGCCCGAATCGGTCTGGCGTGACCTGGCGCCCCGCATCGACTACGTGCGCGGCGATCTGCACGATCCCGCGCTGTACGCGACGCTGGCGCAGAGGTTGGGCAACATCGAGGAGGACGCTGGTGATCGCGGCAGACTCTTCTATCTCGCGATTCCCCCGAGCGTGTACGAGATCGCGGTGCGGCAGCTATCGAACAGCGGCGTCGCGCCGCGTACCGCGGATCGGGAAGAACGTCCGTGGCGCCGGATCATCATCGAGAAGCCGTTCGGTCACAGCCGGGAAACCGCACGCCGACTGAATCGCGTCGTGGGCCGGGCCTTCGCGGAGCACCAGGTGTACCGCATCGATCACTATCTGGGGAAGGAAACCGTCCAGAACCTGCTCGTCTTCCGCTTCGCCAACTCGATCTTCGAACCAGTCTGGAACCGTGCCCACATCCATCACGTGCAGATCACGGCAGCGGAGACTGTCGGAGTGGAGCATCGTGCTGGCTACTACGAGGAGTCGGGTGTCGTGCGCGACATGTTCCAGAACCATCTGCTGCAGCTGCTGAGCCTGACGGCCATGGAGCCGCCGACCGCGTTTCGCGCGGATCCGGTTCGCGACGAGAAAGTGAAAGTGCTGAACGCGATCCGCCCATTCGATCCGGCGGGGTTGGACGACCGAGCGGTGCGCGGCCAGTACGGCCCGGGTGAGTTGAACGGGGAGCGCGTTGTTGGCTATCGGCAGGAGCCGAACGTCGACGCGGAATCGGGCGTGCCGACATTCGCGGCATTTCGCGTCTTGATCGACAGCTGGCGGTGGCAGGGTGTCCCGTTCTGGCTTCGGTCTGGCAAGCGGCTTGCGCGTCGTGCGACCGAGATCGCGATCCAGTTCCGGCACCCGCCCCACGTGATGTTCCCGAATGACTCGCAGCGCGCCATTCAACCGAACCGGCTGTGCTTCGCGATCCAGCCGCACGAGGCGATTTCGCTGTGTATGGAGATCAAGGTGCCGGGCATCGGCGTGCGCATGACCTCCGCGAAGATGGACTTCAACTACAACGAGACATTCGGCGATCATCGGCATTCGGCGTACGAAACGCTGCTGCTGGATGCGATGGTCGGCGACCAGACGCTGTTCGCACGCAAGGACGGCGTGGAAGCGGCCTGGGCCGTAGTGGATCCCGTGATCGAGGCGTGGGAGGCGGCCCCGGCACGCGACTTCCCCAACTACGCGGCCGGCAGCTGGGGGCCGGATGCCGCGCAGGCGCTGGCCGACCGCGACGGCGTGCGCTGGCGCCGGCCCTAGCGGCTTCGCATCAAGGCCTCGGCTGCCGCCGCGGCGCGTAGAACGTGAGCGGCACGTCGTGCCCGAGCAGGAACGGCAGGGCGACGCGGCTCAGGAATTCCGCCTGCTCCGTCCAGATCATGTGGCCGGCGCCGGGCACGGCGACGTACAGCGCGCCGTCGATCGCGTCGAGGTAGTCCTGAGCGACGCGTCCCTGCACGTAATCGCAAAGGCCACGCATGAGGAGCGTGGGCGGCGCCTGGCCTGCCAGGCGTTCGTGCGGATCGGGCAGGTTCAGTGCATCGGCAACCGTGTAGCTGTACGCGAAGAAGCCGAGGCCCTCGAGCGGCGGGAGGCCCCAGCTGCGGTCGCTGCGACAGGTCAGACGCGGCTGACCGAGCTGTCTCGCCTGGCGCACCGCGTCCGTCCACCACTGGTCGGCTTCCCAATCGGGAATCAGCGTGTGTGCCGCGCGCCGACTCGTGGTCGCGGTCAGTCGGCCGATCAGCAGGCGCAGCGGCGGTCGCTCGAGGACGGCGAGTGCGGACGCCTCGACCTCCGAAATGCGGGCGCGGGTCGCCGGGTCGACGAAGTCCGGCATGGTCGCGTACCAGAGCGGTGCGGGCGAGAGCAACAGCAGCCGGTCGACTCGGTCGGGGTGCTCGGCCAGATAATTGGCCGCGAGCGTCGCGCCCCAGCCGTGCCCGGCGAGGATGACGCGTGCCGCTCCGATCTGCTCGCGGATCTGCTCGAGATCCTGCACGTGCAGGGCGACGCTGTACGGATCTGTCCGCCGCAGGTCGAGTCGGTCCGAGAGTCCCGCGCCCCGCTGGTCGTAGTAGTAGACATCGAATCCGGAATCGGCCGCGAAATCGAGAGGCCGCGGCGAGCTCCGGCCGTACGCGGGCAACGCAGGGATGCCGGGACCGTCGTGCAGAAAAATGATGGGAGCCGCGCGGGGCGCGGCGCGCGGAGGCTCACGCAGGTACGCGATGCGGGCGCCGTCGTCCAGCGTCCACATCATCGCGCCGATGACGGGCTCGATGGGCTCCACGACGCGTTGCGGCGGCCGACCCACTGCCAGCTGGGCGAACACGACGTAGACCACCGCGCCGCCCAGCAACCAGCGCCAGCGGATGACCCGCGCCCGGGCCGCGTCCGCCGGCGGCCTCGCCAGATCCGCCACCTTCAGCAGCAGCGCACCGACCCCGACGAAGGCGAGCAGCGCGATCAGCGCGAGCACGGGAATCGAACGGGTGACCGACGCGGCAAGAACCCAGGCCGTGACCGCGGCCAGCGCCGCGGCGCCGAGCAGAGCAACTCGCCAGAGGATGCGCCTCATGGGGACTCCCATTCGAAGGGCCCGACACCGACCCACTGGCCGGTCCGGGCAACGATCCAACCCCTGCCGTCCCCTCGCCGGGCCGGAAGGGCAGACACGGTCGTCAGGATATGTCACGCCGGCAGAACACGCCGTCAGGAAACTGCCGGCTCGACCTTCCTCGTTTGCCCATTCGGCATACCCGGACCGGCACGCCCGATGCAACACGGGCCGGCCGGTTCGCGGGAGCGCAGGCGGATCGAACGTCGGCGCCGGGCCGCGCGGCGATCCTGCAACCGCACCCGTTTCGCGATGAGGAGCAAAGTCGACCGAACCGGCGCCAGTGTGAGAAGGAGGTCAAACATGTTGCCACAGCTTCGGATGGCCAGGCTCAACCACCCGTTCCAGGCGTTCACGGACATGCAGCGGGATGTGGATCGACTGCTCAACCTGCTGCCGGAGTCGTTCTCGAACGCGCAGGCGTGGGTATTCCCGACCGACGTCAGGGAAACGGCCGAGGCGCTGGAGTACAGCGTCGAGGTGCCGGGACTCCGCCCGGACGACATCGAGCTGACCGTCGAGAACGGGATTCTCACGGTCGCCGGCGAAAAGAAGGCCGAGCAGAAGGACGACCGCGACGATGCCTACCGGCTCGTCGAGCGCCGGTATGGCCGGTTCGAGCGCAGCTTCCGCGTACCGACGAACGTGGACGCGAATGCGATCGAGGCAACGTACACGCACGGCGTGCTGACGGTCCGGTTGCCGAAGGCCGAGGAAGCCCGGCCGCGGCGGATCGAGATCCGGGCGGGCGACACGCGCGAGATCGGTTCGGGCAAGTAATCGCCGATCGAGCGGTGAGTGGACGGGGCGGCACAAAGGTGCCGCCCCTTTTCTTTTCCGTCCGGACCCGGCCCATTGAACGCTGCCATGAGCCAACGCGCAGCCCGACGGACTCGTCTCATCCTGGTCGGCGCCGGTCACGCGAACTTGTTCCTGATCGTGCGAACGGCCGCGCTCGTGAAGCGTGGCTTCGACGTGACGCTGGTCTCGCCCGGCCCGTTCCTCTACTCCGGCCTCGCCGCCGCCATCCTCGGCGGTCGCTTCGCAAGCGACGCGAACCGGATCGACACGGCGAGCATCGTGCGACGGGGGGGTGGCCACTCCATTGATGCGTATGTGGAGGTGATCGACGCGGCCGCCAGAGTCGTGACGCTGCAGGACGGGTCGACGCTTCCGTACGACCTGCTCTCGGTCGACGTGGGCAGCCAGGTTCCGGCGGCGCGCATTGCCGGCGCGAACGGGCGCGCCATGCCGGTGAAGCCGCTGACCGGCTTGCACTCGCTGCGGGCGGCGCTCACGGCGCGAGGCCGGGAGCACGACGCCCCAATCGACGTCGTCATCATGGGCGGTGGCGCGAGCGCGTGCGAAGTCGCGGGCAACGTGCAGGCACGAGCCGATCGGGAGCGTCTTCGTCCGACGATCCGAATGTTGGTCGCCGGACGCAGTCTGCTCGAGGAGTTCCCGGCGGGTGCCGCACGAGCCCTCGCACGTCACTTCGTGCGGCGCGGCATCGAGATCGCAACGGATTGGCCTGTCGCGCTCGTCGATGACGCACACGTGCATGCGGAGGACGGACGGCGTGCGCGTTACGATCTGCTCGTCGATGCGACCGGCCTCGAGCCCGTACCGCTGGCCGAACGCTCCGGCCTGCCGAACATCCACGGCGCGATGTGTGTCGATGCGCGGCTGCGCTGCATTGGCGATGACGCCATCTACGGCGGCGGTGATGCGGTCCGCATCGAGCACCACGAGGATCTGCGTCCGGTCGGCGTGCACGCCGTACGGCAGGGGCCGATCCTCTACGCCAATGTGCTGGCCGCCCGCGACGGGCGCACCGTCCGTCGGTTCCAGCCGGACCGCGATTACCTCGCCATTCTCGATGTGGGACGTGGCCACGCCCTCGCCACACGCGGTCGCTTGTACTGGCTCGGCCGATGCGCCCGCGTTCTGAAGGACGCCATCGACCTACGCTGGCTGCGCCGCCACGGCGGTCATCCGCGCCGTGCGTGAGGCCATTGCCAACCGCCGGCATGGTGGCCATGTTCGCCGCCGGTTCATCGCCACCCTCGAGCGCGGGGGATCATGACGGGTCCGGTACGGTTAGTCGAGCAGGTCAACCGCTATTTCGACAAGGCTGCCGCCTTCACCAGCCACCCGACGGGCCTGCTGGACCAGATCAAGGTCTGCAACTCCATCTACCGGATCAGCTTTCCGCTCAAGCGCGACGACGGCAGCATCGAGGTCATCGATGCCTGGCGCGCGCAGCACAGCGTACACCGGCTGCCCGTGAAGGGCGGGATCCGCTTCGCGCTGAACGTCGACGAAGACGAGGTGATGGCGCTCGCTGCGTTGATGACGTACAAGTGCGCGCTGGTCGATGTCCCGTTCGGCGGCGCGAAGGGCGCAGTCAAGATCGAGAAAGCCGAGTACTCCGTCGACGAGATCGAACGCATCACCCGCCGCTACACGTTCGAGCTGGTCTCCCGCAACTTCATTGGGCCGGGCATCGACGTGCCGGCGCCCGATTACGGCACGGGCGGCCAGGAGATGGCGTGGATCCTCGACACCTACATGGCGCTCGTCCCGACCGAGTTGAACGCCGCGGCCTGCGTCACGGGCAAGCCTCTCGCGCACGGCGGCATCCGGGGCCGCGTCGAGGCCACCGGCCGGGGTGTGTTCTTCGGTGTTCGCGAGGTGTGCCAGACCGGCGAGGAGATGAAACGACTCGGCCTCACGCCGGGTCTGGCAGGGAAGACCGTCGTCGTTCAGGGCCTCGGCAACGTCGGCTATCACGCGGCGAAGTACCTGCAGGCCGGCGGCGCCGTCCTCGTCGGACTCGCCGAGCGGGAAGGCGCGATCCACGATCCGCGCGGGCTCGACCTGGACAGCGTCGTGCGACACCGCGAGGAGACGCGTTCCATTCTCGGCTACCCTGGTGCCACCGACATCAAGGACTCGCCCAAGGCGCTCGAGCTCGAGTGCGACATCCTCGTTCCGGCTGCGCTCGAGAACCAGATCACGCGAGACAACGCACCACGCCTCCAAACGAAGATCATCGCCGAGGCCGCCAACGGGCCCGTGACCGCCGATGCCGCCGAGATTCTGCTCGAACGCGGCGTGCTCATTATCCCGGACATGTACTTGAACGCCGGCGGCGTGACGGTCTCCTACTTCGAATGGCTCAAGAACATCTCACACGTGCGGTTCGGACGAATGGAGCGCCGGTTCGAAGAAGCCAGCAACATGCGCATCCTGCATGCCGTCGAAGAGCTCACTGGCCAGACGCTGGACCCGGCGCGCATGGCCATTGCCGCGGTCGGCGCGGGCGAGGCGGATCTGGTCGATTCGGGGTTGGAAGACACGATGGTCGGTGCGTATACGCAAATCCTCGAGGCCGGCCGCAAACACAAGACCGATCTCCGTACGGCGGCCTACATCGTTTCCATCGACAAGGTTGCACGTGCCTACGTCGATCGGGGCATTTTTCCGTAGGAGGGCAGAGGGAGAGGGAGAGGGAGAGGGAGAGGGAGAG
>JBFJPA010000107.1:0-11031 GCA_041617355.1 Longimicrobiales bacterium | reverse complement strand
TCCACCATGATGGTCGGAGGCTAGGCAGAGCCGGACGGCCTCGCAACGGATCGGTCGTTCGCCGGTCCGTGTAACAGCAGCGCATGGTACGAGGAGACGAGGCCGAATCGCCCGAGGCCCGGCGACGCGTCCGGATCTTCCGACGGGATGCGTTTACGTGTGTGTACTGCGGTGCCCGCGGGCCGGACGTCGAGCTGACGGTCGACCACGTCGAGCCCCGCCGGAAGGGTGGTGACACGTCGGACGGGAACCTCGTGACGTGTTGTCGCGCTTGCAATGTCAGCAAGGGCGGTGAGGCCGCATGGTCGTTTCTGGCGAGGCACGCCGACCTGCGAGCCCACTTCCTGGAACACGCGACGGCGGTGTGGCCGCGGCTGCGCCGGGCCATCGAAGAGGCGGCCGGGTTGAAGCAACCCTGAGGCCGGGCCGATCATCGAAGGAAGCGATGGGGCTTGTGCCGTCGTCGGCAACGAGAGCAAGGACGCGGGAAGGAAATCGGTTGTTCCGACGTTGGATCTGGATCGGGCTGGCGGTCTTCGTGGCCGCGTGCGAGGCCGGCGGACCGCCGGGCTTGGGTCCGGACGTGCGTCGGGAGCTGGACCAGGGCCGGGACGCCGCCGCCCGCTGGATCCTGGACGCGAGGCGAGCGGAGCCGGCGGCTGCGAGCGAGGCGACCGTGCTCGCGCTCGGGTACCTCGAGCGGCTGCGCCTCGGGCTGGGCAATCCGTTCCGACTCGCCGACCAGGCCCTCTCCGATCCACGTCTGGACCCGGAGCTGCGCCGACTGGTGGCGTGGTCGATCCTGGCCAGGACGCTCGACCGGCAGGCCTATCACATCGAAAGCGCCGCGCTGGATCGTGTGGCGCCCGCTGCGGCGGGCGGCGCGTGGGCGCATGGCGGGGGGTTCCACCTCGAGCTGATCGACGGTGCCATCCGCGAGTCGACCGATCCGCGGGGCGGCGAGCTGGCGGTTCGGCTCGCGTACGCCCTGGCGGCGGCGGAAGGCACGGTCGACCAGCGCGCGCTGGATCTGACGTCCCGGGCCGCGGCCCTGATCCGCGACCGCGAGATCGCGCGGAGCGACGTGCTTCGCCTGTTGCGTGCGGCCCAGGCGGACGGATCGGATCCGCTCGACCGGATCCGGCCGTGGCGGGTCGAGCGCAAATTCGAGGTCGAGGCGCCACCGCTGGCTTCGCTTGCGCCCGAGATGGAGCTGCAGGCCCTCGAGCTGGCCCCTCGTCTCGCCCGCGGCGTACGCGACCTCGAGCTGCGGGTTGCGGCTGGCGCTGGAGCGAGGACACCCCTGTCACCCTCGCTCCTGCCGCCGGGATCCGCCGAGCGGCTGACCGCCCTGGCCGACACGTTCAACCTGCCGCCCCAGGCCCCCGTCGCCGTTGCGGTCGCCACAAACCGCCGCGACCTGACTGGTGGAGGCGCTCTCGATGCACGGGCGCGAACCCACCGTGAACGTTTCGTCCGGGACGCGACGTCGGAGGAACGGTTTGCCGCGGCGTACGCGACCGTGCTCGTCGAGGCGCCCGGCACGGCGCCGGCTATCACGGCGCTGGCGACCGCCGTCGCGTTGCGGGCCTACGCACAGGAGCCGATCTGGTTCCCCGGCGTCGGCGGTCCGTCCACGCGCGAGCTGATCGAGCGGTTCGGTCTGGCCGACGTGAGGTTCGGTTCGGATGTGCCAGCGGACTGGCGTCCGTATTACCGCTCGATGCTGGACATCGCGCTGTCCGACCTGCGCCGTGTACTGCCGGCGCTCGACCTGCGCGGGCTCGTCGTGGCCATCGATGGCGAAGGCCGGCTGAGCGGGTCGACGCTCGCGCTGCACGACCCACGCGAACGCCGTGTGATCCTGCCACCCGCCAGCGCGGCCGGCACGATCGCGCACGAGATCGCGCACGACCTCGACTGGCAAGTCGCGCTGCGGCGGTACCGCGTGCGCGGCGATTACGCGAGTGACCGCGCCGTTCGCGAGCCGCGTGACCGGCTGGCCCAGCGCCTCAGCGATCTGGCCGCGGGCTCGCTCGACCCGTTGGAGAATGACGATCGCTTTTCGACGCACGCGCGCCGGCCCGCGGAGATCTTCGCGCGCAACATCGATTGGTTCGTGGCCGTGTCGCTGGCCGCCGAGGGCCGATCGAACGGGTACCTGACGTCGATCCAGGACGACGTGCTCACCGGCTACGGCACGGCGCGCCCGCCCGACATCAGTGGCAACGCCGGTGAAGCGCTCGTCACCATCCTCGACGACGTGGCGCCGCTCTATCCGGCGACCCGTGAGTGGTTCCTGAAGAGCTACGGCCTCTCCCGCGCGTTGACGCCATACGATCTGGCGCGGCGTGTCATCGAAGCGCCGGACGCGCGCAGCACCCGGGCGGCCGGCCCTGCGGGGGGTCCGCTTGCCCCGGTGACCATGGCCGCGATCCGACTCGGTCCCGTGCAGCAGGCGCGGGACGCGGGCTTTGCCGCGATCGATGCGTGGGTCTGTCGCACGCCGGGCGCCGCGTACAACCCGCGTCTGGAGAGTGCGCGCCGGGCTCTGGTCATCGACGCGGCCGCCGCCCGGGCCCGCGGCTCGGCCCTCGCCTACGCCTTCAGTGTGGGTGGTGAGGCGGCACGACGGCACCTCGCGCGCAGCCTGTACGGCCCGGCGTGGCCGAACGCCGTGGTCGACTCGGCGACGGCCGATGTGCTCGCACACCTGCCCGCCATCGCGAACGCCGTCGGCACCGGTGTCGCCGGGACGGGCGCCCCGCGCATCGACGTGTTCGCGCCACCGGGCCGCTGCGCCGCCGAGCCGTTTCGCTCTTCGATCGGGAAGTAGCCGGGTCTAGACGCCGGGCACGTTCGCGCCCCAGATCAGCTTGTGGAGCTGAGGCTGGAACCGGACCGGCAATCCCGACTCGAGGATCCACGCCGCCAGATCCTTCCATTCAACGCGATCCCAGACGGGCGAGACGTGAATGGCCCGAAGCCGGCCCGTCCGCACGCGTTCGTGGAGGCCACGCTCGCGGATCACGCGCACGCACCAATCGAAGTCCGCGCGGTCCGCGATGACGAACTTCAGCTCATCGCGTTCCGTGAGGTGGTCGAGGTTGGACCAGAGGTTCTTCGCTTCTTCGCCGGAGCCCGGACACTTGAGGTCCATGATCTTGTGGACGCGCGCGTCGAGGGGTGCGACGTCGAACGCGCCGGACGTCTCGACCAGAACGGTGTAGCCGGACTCGACGAGGCGAGCCACGAGGGGAAAGGCGTTGCGATGGGCGAGCGGCTCGCCGCCCGTGACTTCGACGAGCGGCGTGCCGTGCGCGTCCACGGCCGCGATGATCTGCGAAAGCGTCATGCGCTCGCCGCCGTGGAACGCATATTCCGTATCACACCAGACGCAGCGCAGGGGGCAGCCGGTCAGCCGCACGAACGTGCAGGGCAATCCGGCCCAGGTGCTCTCGCCCTGGATCGAGTGGAAAATCTCGGTGATGCGGAGGAAAGGCTCCGCGCTAATCTCGGGCTCGACCATCCTGAACCAGGAAGCGGAGCGGCGATTCGGCGAGCACGGCCCGGACAATGAAGAGCAGGTTGGCCGGCCGCTCCGCCATTCGCCGCATCAGGTACGGGTACCACGCATCGCCGAACGGCACGTAGATGCGCAGGTTGTACCCCTGAGCGCGCAGGCGGGTCTGGATGTCGCGGCGCACGCCGTACAACATCTGGAACTCGAAGGCCTCGCTCGGGATGCTCCGCTCGCGCGCGAAGTCCGTCGTCGCGCGGATCATGGCCTCATCGTGCGTCGCGATGCCCGGGTAGGTCCCCTCGCTGAGCAGCAGCTTCATGAGGCGGACGAAGTTGGCATCGACCTCCGATTTCGCCTGGTAGGCGACCTCGGGCGGCTCGCGGTACGCACCCTTGCAGAGCCGGACGCGTGCGCCCAGTTCGTTCGCCATGCGCACATCGCCTTCGCTCCGCTTCAGGTACGACTGCAGCACGATGCCGCAGTTGCGATAGCCCTCGCCCCACACGGCCCGGAAGAAATCGAGGGTCCGCTGCGTGTAGTCGCTGGACTCCATGTCGAAGCGCACGAACATGTCGGCGGCCCGCGCCCGATCCAGAATGCGGCCCACGTTCTGGCGCAGGAATCCTTCGTCGATGTCCTGGCCCATCTGCGTCAGCTTGAGTGACACATTGGCGTTCAGTGCACTGGCCGTGATGGCGTCGATGATCTCGAGGTAGGTGTCGGCGGCGGCCGTCGCCTCGGCGCGGTTGTGCACCGATTCGCCGAGCAGATCGAGGGTGGCGGACATGCCCGCCTGGTTCAGCTCGGCCGCCACGCGCCGTCCGTCTTCGACCGCTTCGCCGGCGACGAACCGTCGGGCCATCGTCCGGGCGCCCGGCGCGTGCGTGGCAACGCGACGCGCGAGATCGTTCTCGCTCAGAAAGATGAGCCCTTGGCGCAACACGTCGTTCATTCCTCCAATGCGCGGCGGCGTCGCTCGATCGCCGCATCCAACTCCGCCTTGACTTCGTAAAGCGTCAGCTCCAGGGCGGCCGCGCGGGCTTCGGCCTCGGTGTTCGCGCGGGCCACGTCCTCGGACAGACAGTGATCCATGATGCCCGCGCCCGTCGCGGCCCACCGGATGAACACGAAGAAGGCGGCGAATGGAGGGTCCGCCGCCTCATCGAGTCGATCCACATCGACATCGACGGTATAGGGCTGGCCATCGATGCCCTCGAAGGCCGGGACACGGCCGTGTTTCGCGATGTAGCCGCCCAGCGTGACGTCGGCGTGCTCGGGTGTTTCCGGCGCGCCGCGCAATCGCGCCACGAGATCGACCGGCTCTTCGGCCTCCTCTTCGGGCAGGTCGAACAGCGCCCGGCGCTCGATCTCGTCGTACAGGTCGTCCCGGTCTTCGTCGTCCCGCATCGAGTCGTGGCTGGTCCGGCAGGGCGGGTCTGCGCCATGCGTGGGAATCGCCGCAAGCTAAGGAAAGGCGGTGTCTTGCCGCCAGTCTGACCTGGACGGTAGTCGCGATCGCGTCGGCCCTGTATCTCTCAGCAGGGCGCGGACGTGAAGCCGCGCCCAACCGTTCCGCGCAGGAGGTCGCCGTGAGGGCTGCGCTGTTCGAGGAAACCGGCGGTCCCGACGTCGTGCACATTGGCGAGGTGCCGAAGCCCGAGCCCCTCGTGGGGGAGGTGCGCCTGCGCGTCGCGGCCGCGGCCCTGAACCACCTCGACCTCTGGGTCCGGCGCGGGCTCCCCATCGAGACGACGATGCCGCACATCGGCGGATCCGATGTCGCCGGCGTCGTGGACGCACTCGGGCCCGGCGTCACGGGCGTCCCGGTCGGCCAGCGCGTCGTCGTCGATCCGTCGCTCTCCTGCGGCCAATGCGATGCATGCGTCGCCGGCGATGAGCCGCTCTGCGATCATTACCGCATCCTCGGCGAGCACACCCAGGGCGGATTCGCGGAGTACGTCGTCGCGCCGGCCCGCAACCTCTATCCCATCCCGGCCGATTACCCACTCGACCGCGCGGCCGCCGCGCCACTCGCGTTCCTGACCGCGTGGAGGGGGCTGATCGGACGGGGACGGCTGCAACCGGGCGAACGTGTCCTCGTCACCGGCGCCTCGGGTGGCGTCGCGACGGCGGCGATCCGCATCGCGAAGTGGCGCGGCGCGACGGTGTACGCGCTGACGTCCTCGCCATTCGTGGAACCGGTCCGCGCGCTCGGCACCGATGTCGTCTACGATCGCGAGCAGGAAGATTTCAGCCGCGCCGTCTGGCGCGACACGAACCGCAAGGGCGTCGACCTGATCTTCGACTCGGTCGGCGCGGCCATCTGGACGCCCGCGCTGCGTGCCCTCGCCCGCGGCGGCCGGCTCGTCACCTACGGCGCGACCACGGGCCACGCCGGCGACACCGACATCCGGCTCATCTTCTGGAAGCAGCTCGAGATCATCGGCACGACCATGGCCAGCCGCAGCGAGTTCCACGCAGTGATGGACCTCGTCTTCTCCGGCGCGCTCGACCCGACCGTCGACGTCGTGTGGCCGCTCGAGCAGGCGCGGGACGCGCACGAGCGGCTGGAAGCCGGTGAATCGTTCGGCAAGATCGTTCTGGTTCCTTGAGAACTGCGCGGGTTGCGGGGCGCGGGCATGGGCACGTTTACGTGCAGCGTGCACGGGTCCCGTGCACGGGCGGGTCACGGTCACGGTCGCGGGTACGGGCGGGGGACGCGTTCCCGCGGCGGCCGTTCTCGTGCACGGGTCCCGTGCCCGCGAGACGCGCCCCTGCCCCTGCCTGTGCCCCGCGACCCGTTACGTTCGCGGCTTCCAGCGGGAGCTGTCGCGGACGCGGTACTTTTCGAGCACGCGGGCAAGTGCGTCGTCGAGTGAGATGCCTTGCTGGTTGGCGATGACGATGAGGACGAATAAGATATCGGCCAACTCGAGGGCGAGGTCCTGTTCCGGTTCGTCGGGCTTCTTCGGCTTGTGGCCGAAGCGGTGATTCATCTCCCGTGCCAGTTCGCCGACCTCTTCGATGAGGCGAGCGAGATTCGAGAGAGGCGGCCAGTACCCTTCTTCGAATTGGCCGATCCAGGCGTCGACGGCCTGTTGGGCCTCGGCCAGCGTCACGGCGTGCTCTCCTCGACCAGCGCGTCCAGGATGCGGTCGATCTCTTCTTCGGTATTGTAGAAATGCGGCGAGATGCGGACGTGACCGGGACGATAGTCGACAATGATGCCGCGCGCGGCCAAGCGGCCGACCACGGGGCCGGGATCCGGGTGCGCGACCATCACGATCGCGGTGCGCGTGTCGGCATCGGCCGCACAGCGCAGCCGGTAGCCACGCGCGCCGGCGCCCTCGATGAGTCGCTCGGTCAAGTCGCGATTGCGCGCGCGGATCGCGGGAACACCGATCTCGTCGATGATCTCCTGCCCGCCCAGTGCGGAGTGCAACGTGGGCAGCGCGTGCGTGCCGAGCTCGAAGCGGCGGGCGTCGGCGTGAAACTCGAACGCTGCCGAATCGAACTCGAACTGGCGGGCGGCCCCGAACCAGCCGGTGATGGTGGGGACCAGCTCGGCGATTCGATCTTCGCGCACGTACAGGTAGCAGAGGCCCGGCCCGCCCAGCAGCCACTTGAGCGGGCCCGTCGTCAGGATATCGGCGCCGCTCGCCTTCACATCGACGGGCACCTGACCCACGCTCTGATACGCGTCCACGAGGAGCAGCGCGCCCTTGCGGTGCGCGATCTCCGCGAGCGTCGGCAGGTGCTGGATCGCGCCGGTGGTGAAGAAGACGTGGCTCACGGCGAGGAACGCGGTCCGCTCATCGACCGCATCCGCGTAGCGCTGCGGGTCGATCGTCACGCCATCGTCGCTGGGCACGCGCACGACCTCGACGCCCGGCTTCACCATCCACTGGTAGCCGAGCGTCGGAAAGTCGAGCTCGGCCAGCACGACCTTCGGACGCTTGCCGTAGTCGATCGCGGAGGCCACGCTCGACAGCGCCGTCGACGTGCTGTGCGTGAACGCGATCTCCGCCGTCGTCGCATTCAACATGCGGGCGACGCGACCGCGCAGCTCCGCGATCGCCTCCATCCACGGCTCGTACCACGCCGACGCGCCAAGGCTGTGCCATTGATCGTAAAACGTGGCGAGCCGGGCCTCGGCCCGCTTCGACAGTGCGCCCAGCGAGCACGAATTCAGATACGTCTTGCGCGACAGGATCGGGAACTCCGCGCGCCATGCGGTCCAGTCCACGAGTTGTCCGTCGTTGGAGGCGTCCACCCAGGCGCGCGTGCCGCGCGCCGCGGTCCGGCCGCGGAAACTGGCCCGGGCTCGCACGTGCGGCAAGCCAGGTCGACCGGCCCGCGCCCATGCCGCTGAGCGCCCTGCTCTGGGCTTTGCCCTGGATCCTGCTCGCCCTCGTCGCGCCCTTCGTTTTCTCGAGCCGGCCCCGACTGCGCGATCACGCGCCGCCGCCGCCCGCCAACGCGCCACTCGTCTCCGTCGTCGTGCCGGCCCGCAACGAGGCACACAACATCGGCGCCTGTGTCGGCTCGCTCCTCGATGCTCGATTCGCCAACCTCGAAGTCATCATCGTCGACGACGACAGCACCGACGGCACGGGCGACATCGCGCGCAACCTCGCCGAGTCCGACTCCCGCGTGCGCCTCGTTCACGGCGAGGCTCTGCCCGACGGCTGGTTCGGCAAGTGCTGGGCGTGCTGGCAGGGCTATCGCGAGGCCCGCGGCCCTCTCCTCCTCTTCCTCGACGCCGACACCCGCCAGCACCGAGACCTGCTCGGACACGCCGTCGGCGCGCTTCGCGCCGCCAACGCCGACCTCCTCAGCGTCGTGCCACGACAGGACATGGAGACCTTCTGGGAACGCATCGTCCTGCCCCACGTCTTCATCGTCCTCGCCATGCGCTACCCCGACCTCGAGCGCATCAACCAGTCCCGAAACCCGCGCGACGCCATCGCCAACGGCCAGTTCCTCCTCTTCCGGCGCGACGCCTACGAAGCCGTCGGCGGCCACGAGGCCGTTCGCCAGGAGGTCGTCGAGGACCTCCGCCTCGCCCAACGCGTCGTCGCCGCCGGCAAACGCCTCTACCTCGCCCATGCCGACGACCTCATGCGCACCCGCATGTACCGCTCGTTCCGCGACATTGTCGAGGGCTGGTCCAAGAACCTCGCCACCGGCGCACGACAGAGCGTGGACCCCTGGCTCCGGCCGTTCGTGCCCTGGTTCCTCGGCCTCGCCGTCAGCTCCTTCTGGTTGGCACCGGCCCTCGCCTTCGCCGCCGGCATGTTCGGCTTCGCCGGACCCCGCCTCTTCGGCTGGGGCCTCCTGACGACCGCCGCCGCACTCGTCTTCTGGCTGGGCGCCATGCTTCGCTTCCGCGTCCCACTCCCCTACGCCTTCGGCTTCCCCCTGGGCGGCGTCCTGACGGGCTTTCTCGTCCTCCGGAGCGCCTTCCGCGGCCGGACCGTTTCGTGGAAGGGCAGGACCTACGGCCGCCCTCCGGACTCAGGCGAAACGCCGCCCGGCCGAAACTCCACTTGAGGCGGGTGTCCCAACTAAGCATGTTTGGACACCCAGTTTCTGTTGACGCCGGGCGCCGCCTCCTGCCAAGAGGCGCGGCCAGCCGGTCAGCTCGACCGGTGCCGCGAGGGCCCGCGTCGACATCCGCGGAGGTTTCGGGGCCGTGGTCGTAACGTCGATTCTGAAGCGGTTGCAGCCACAACGACAGCACCTGACGGCGCTGGTCGTGTTGTTGCTGTTGACGTTTGGAATGACGTTGTCGCTGGCGTGGGCGGCGTGGGATGCGGCACACGATGCACGCGCTCAGGCGGAAGATACGATGACGGGCTGGGCGGCACTCGCGGCGACCGGCCTGAAGACGCGAATCGAGATCGCGTTCGTCAACGGGCTGTATCCGACCTTCCAGAATGTTCTGCTGCGACCAGTGGAGGCTGCGCCAAAGACGGCGGCCGAGCTTCCGGGTCTGTTGATCCCGCAGGCGATTTCTCCGACGCTCGCGCACGACTCCATCGATTTCTGGTTCCGTCAGGACATGAAGACGGGCGAGATCGACATTGCGGGACGTGTCCCGGAGGCGGCCGTGCGCACATGGCTGCAGGCGCGAATCCGTTCGACCGCGCTGGCGGTGGTCGACCGGGAGAACATGAGCGGTGTGGCGGTGGCGACGGGCAAGGCGGCGGGCGAAGTCCGCATTGCGTATTTCGCCGTGCTGAACGACCGGTCCCAGGTGCCCGTAGCGGCGTACGGCTTCGTGGCGCGTCACGGACTGTTCGAGGACCTGCTGGATCGGATCTGGAGCAGTGCCCAGCTGCTGCCGCACGCGGCGAACGCGGCGAACGACTCCGTTCTGTTCGCGCGCGTCCTCGACAGTAGCGGCGTACCGCTTTACGCATCGCCGATGCCCTACGACACGGTGTACGAGGCGGAGCGATTGCTGGCGGAGCCGATGGCGGGCGCGCGCCTGCGCATGGCGGTGCGTCCGGATGCCGCGGAAGCGTTGATCGTGGGTGGCGTGCCAGAGCTCCCGTTCGCCCGGCTCGCCGGTCTGCTCACCGTCACGTTGTTGCTGATCGTGAGCGGGTTGTACCTGATTCGGCGTGAAGCCGACCTGTCGCGACTGCGTGCGGACTTCATCGCGGGCGTATCGCATGAGCTGCGTACGCCGCTCGCCCAGATCCGCATGTTCGCGGAGACGCTGATGCTGGGACGGGTGCGATCGGAATCGGAGCGCACGCGGTCGCTCGAGATCATCGACCAGGAGGCGAGGCGTCTGGCGCACCTCGTCGAGAACGTGCTGATCTTCGCGAAGTCGGAGCGTCGCAAGAGTCGAATCAATCCGCAGCTCACGGATCTGCCTGCGGATGTGCGCGAGGCCGTGCAGGGCTTCGCGGTGCTGAGCCGTTCACGCGACATCGAGATCCGTACCGAGCTGCTGGAAGGCTTGGCCGCGCCCGTCGACCGCGGCGCACTCCGTCAGATCTTGCTCAACCTGCTCGACAACGCGGTCAAGTACGGCCCGCTGCAGCAGCGCATCACCGTCGGCCTCGCGCTGTTCGACGACACGGCGCGGATCTGGGTCGACGACGAAGGGCCCGGTATCCCCGCGGACCAACGCGAAAAGGTGTTCGGCCGTTTCGTTCGGCTTGCGCGCGATGCCGAATCGCCCGTCGGTGGTTCCGGCATCGGTCTCGCCATCGTGCGCGAGCTCGCACTCCTCCACGGCGGCCGCGTCTGGATCGAAGATGCGCCCGGCGGCCGCGGCGCCCGGGTTGTCGTCGAGTTCCCCGGCGCCTACGTTCGTCCGGACGTGGCGACGGGAGGGTGGGCCGTCGCCTGAATCTTTTTGCTCCGGCGATGCACCACATCCTCATCATCGAAGACAATCCGGATCTCGCGTTCGGCCTCCGTAACAACCTCGAGATCGAAGGCTACCGCATCGAAGTCGCGGAGGACGGTAACCGCGGCCTCGCCCGCGC
>JBFJPA010000106.1:0-11050 GCA_041617355.1 Longimicrobiales bacterium | reverse complement strand
GGAACGTCGATCCGGGTTCGCGCGCTGGAGTCCAGCGCGGCGGCCCGCTGAACGAAGGGGGAGTCGGTGTTCATCTCGGATTTCGCCATCGAGAAGCCGATCGTCACGGTCGTCACGATGATCGCGCTCGTCGCGTTCGGCATCTTCGCCCTGATCAAGCTGGAAGTCGACGAGTTCCCGGAGATCGCGAACCCCATCGTTTCCGTCTCGATCCCCTACCCCGGCGCCTCGCCGGAAACCGTCGAGCGCGAGGTCGTCGATCGCGTGGAAGAGGCGATTGCAGGCATCAACGGTGTGGAGCGACTGCAATCGTTCAGCACGGACGGTTTCGCCCAGCTCATCGTGGCATTCGTCTTCTCGAAGGGGCAGCAGGAAGCTTCACAGGAAGTGCGCGATGCGATCTCCGGCATCCGCGGTGATCTGCCGCCCGAGATGGAAGAGCCCATCATCACGAAGTTCGACTTCACCGATCAGCCCATCGTCTCGCTGACCCTCTCCGCGCCCGCGCTCTCGCAGGGTGAGCTGACTGCGCTCGCCGATCCCGGCATCACACGGCGACTGCGCGGGATTCCGGGCGTCGCGGATGTCACGGTCATCGGCGGCGCGGAACGCGAGCTGACCGTCGAGCTGCGGCCCGCAGACATGCGTGCGGCCGGCGTCAGCGTAGGCGATGTCGTGCAGGCGATCCAGGCGCAGAACCTGGCCGTGCCCGTCGGCCGCGTCAGCGGCGTCCTCGATGAGCGCACCATCCGCCTGGAAGGCCGGCTCGCCGGCCCGTCCGACTTCGAACGGCTGGTCCTGGCCGAGCGAGGCGGCTCCATCGTCCGACTCGGACAGGTCGCCGATGTGCGCGAAGGCACCCAGGAGGCCCGCTCCGCCGCGCTCTTCAACGGCCGTCGCGCCATCGGCCTCGACGTCCGCAAAACGGCCGGCAACAGCACGACGACGGTCGCCGACGCAATCATGGAGCAGGTCGCAGAGATCCGGCAGACCCTGCCCGCGGGCGTGGCGCTGGACATCGTGCGCGACGCCGGCACGCGCGTGGAAAACTCCGTGCGCAACGTTCAGCACATGCTCATCGAAGGCGCGTTCCTGACCGTCATTGTCGTCTTCCTGTTCTTGAATTCCTGGCGGTCCACCGTCATCACCGGTCTCGCCCTGCCCGTCAGCGTGCTCGCCTCCTTCATTGCGGTCTGGGCGTTCGGCTTCACGCTCAACACGATGTCTCTGCTGGGCCTGTCTCTCGCGATCGGCATCTTGATCGATGATGCGATTGTCGTCCGCGAGAACATCGTGCGACATATCGAGATGGGCGAGGACCACTATGTCGCGTCGAAACGCGGCACGGACGAGATCGGGCTCGCCGTCGCGGCCACGACGTTCTCCATTGTCGCCGTCTTCATTCCCATCGCGTTCCTGGAAGGCGAGGCGGGTCAGTGGTTCAAGCCGATGGCATTGACCATCGCGTGCTCCGTGCTCGTCTCGCTGTTCGTCTCGTTCTCGCTGGACCCGATGCTCTCCGCGTATTGGGCGGACCCGCAGACCGAGCAGCACGAGCGGCGCAATCCGATCGCTCGGGCGCTGGACAAGTTCAACCTCTGGTTCGACCGGCAGGCGGACAACTACAAGCGCGTGATCGCATGGGCCCTCGATCACCGTCTCGCCATGGTCGGCATCGCCACGGCATCGTTCGTGGCCGCCATTGCGATCCAGGTCGTCTTCGGCGGGTTCGGCTTCGTGCCCGTCAGCGACCGGGGCGAGATCAACATCGGCGTCGAGACGCCGCCCGGCTCGAACCTCGAATACACGCGCAGGAAAGCCGAAGAAGTCGCGGCCGTGGTTCGCGCGAACCATCCCGAGGTGGCCTACACGTACCTGACGATCGGCGGCGGCGGCGCGACCTCAGCGGGCACCGTGGACGAGGCCAATGTCTACGTCCGGCTCGTGCCCAAGCGCGAACGCGCGGTGAGCCAGGATGTGCTCGCGGGCCGCATTCGGGAGGACATCCGCAGCGTGGGCGGGGCAACCGCCTGGGTTTTCTCGAGCGGCTTCGGCGACAATCAGAAGCAGTTCCAGCTCGACCTGCGCGGACCCGACGCGCTGCAGCTCACGGAGCTTGCCGAACAGGTCGCCGACGTCGTGCGCGCCGTGCCCAATGCGGTCGATGTCGGCCTGTCCACGCGCGGCCAGAAGCCCGAGCTGAGTGTCGAGGTCGATCGCGGTGTCGCCGGTTCGCTGGGCGTGACGGCCGGCCAGATCGCGCAGTCGCTGCGCCCGGCCTTCGCGGGACTCGACGTCGGGGACTGGATCGACCGTGAAGGCGAGACCCGCGATGTCGTCGTCCGTCTCACGCCCGGCGCCCGCGAGCGGCCCGAAGACATCCGGCAGCTCCCCATTGTCGTCGGTGGCGCGGCGGGCGCGGCCAGCACCCTCGTGCCGCTCGGCCAGGTGGCCCGTGTCGAGGCCGCCGTCGGTCCGGCACAGATCGACCACCTGAACCGGGAGAAGGTGATCACGATCGGCGCGAACGTGCAGGGCCGTTCGCTCGGCGAGGTCTCGCAGGATGTGCTCGCCCGGCTGGAGGGGCTGTCGTTGCCGCCCGGTTACCGTATCACACCCGGCGGCGAGTTCGAGCAGCAGAACGAGGTCTTCATCGACATGTTCGCGGCCATGATCTTCGCCGTGCTGCTCATGTACCTGATCCTGGTCGTGCAGTTCGGGTCGTTTCTCGACCCGCTCGCGATTCTGATCTCGTTGCCGCTCGCCCTGATCGGCGTCGTGCTCGCCCTGCTCGTGACCGGCGATACGCTCAACCTGATGAGCATGATCGGCGTGCTCCTGCTCATGGGACTCGTCGCGAAAAACGCGATCCTGCTCATCGACTTCGCGAAGTGGGGACGCGAGCGCGGCATGGACCGTCGCACCGCCATCATCGAAGCGGGCCGGATCCGTCTGCGACCGATCATCATGACCAGCTTTGCGCTGATCGCGGGCATGACGCCGATCGCCCTCGGCCTCGGCGAAGGTGCCGACTTCCGCGCACCGCTCGGCCGCGCCGTGATCGGCGGCGTCATTACGTCGACGTTCCTGACGTTGCTCGTGATTCCGACGGTCTGGGAGATCCTCGACCAGTTCCGCGAGTGGGCGCTCGGAAAGGCGCGGCGAGGGCGCAGCCTGCAGGCGGCGGATCTCGCGGCCGAGGCGGGTGACTGATCTTCGGTTGTGTGTTGTGTGAATGAGAGAGGACCGATATCGAGAGGACGTCCGAGCCGCCGCGGGCTGCGACCGGCGAGCGCCGGTCGCGTCCGCGCCGTGTCCGAGCTCAGGTCATGTCGTTCAGCGCCGCATCCGACGCATTGTCGCGTACCGACCGGATGCCGTTCTCCATGGCCGCTGCCGAACCGTACATCTCGCTCTGTCCGACAATCTGCCCGTTCGTTGCCGTGAGCACGAAATACGGCTTCCCGTTCGATGAGGTGCGCCGGTCAAAACGGTCGTCGGTCTCCGCGTTCTTGCGCACCGACTCGATTCCGTTCAGTGCGCTTGCCTTCGCCTTGTAGCTCTCGCTCGCGAGAATCGTCTGACCGTTCGCCGCCTTCAGTGCGAATACGAAGTTGCCCGCGTCCGTCTTCTTCAGTTCGAAACTTCCCGCCATTCTTCGCCTCCATATGGGTTTACGACCGGCACACCGTGTGCCGGCGGAGGCGAACCTAGGACGATTCGGAGGACCGGGCAAATGAGCCTTCGACCGCACCGACCGCGGCCGTGACGGCGGCCGCGATTTCGGACGGCGAGAACGGCTTGTGCACGACGCGCCGGACGCCGACCTGAACGGCGGAGTCGAGGGCTTCGGCATCGACGTATCCGCTGGCCAGAATGATGGGCATGCTGGCGCGTACACTGTGAATCGCTCGTGCCAGCTCGATGCCGGTCATGCCCGGCATGTTGAAGTCGGTGAACACGGCGTCGAACCCGTCGGGCCGTGCGCGGAAGCGGGCGAGCGCCTCTTCGCCCGACGCCGTCGACGTGACGCGGAAGCCGCCGCGTTCCAGCATGCGGTGCGCCACGCGGCGCACCGTCGTCTCGTCATCGACGAGCAGAACATGGAGACCGGCGACGACGACGGACGGTGTGGTCACCGCACTCGGCGCAACCGCCGCTTCCGCGGCCGAGCAGGGCAGGTAGATGCGCACGATCGTGCCGGCACTAGGCCAGCTGCGCACGTCGATGGCGCCGCCGATCGCGGCGACCGTGCCGTGCACCATGGCGAGGCCGAGACCCGTTCCTTCGCCAGGCGCCTTGGTCGTGAAGAACGGATCGAACACGCGCTCGAGCGTTTGCGCGTCCATGCCGACGCCGGTGTCGCCGACCGTGATGCGGACATAGCTCGTGGCCGGCCTGGCGGAGTTGCCGCTCGGCAGTTCGTCGGAGGGCACGGCTTCGACGAGCAGTGTGAGGATCCCGCCCGAGCGGCGCATGGCGTGATAGGCGTTCGTCGCCAGGTTCATGATGACCTGATGCAGCTCGGTCGCGTCGGCCTGCACGGCGCCGGCGTCATCCTGGATACGCTCTTCGATGCGAATGCCGGCGGGCAGCATCGCGCGCAGCAGGCGCGCCGCCTCACGCACGATGGGCGCGACCAGCCTGGCCTCGCGACGCGGCTCCGCCTTGCGGCTGAATGCCAGAATCTGCGTGACCAGCTCGCGCGCCCGCTCCGCGGCGTTCTTCACATCGCCGAGCAGATGGTACTCCTCGTCCGCGGCCGTATACCGCTCGCGCACGGTCTCGGTACAGCCCAGGATCGGAACGAGCAGGTTGTTGAAGTCGTGGGCAATGCCGCCGGCCAGCGTGCCGATCGCCTCGAGCTTCTGGGCCTGGCGCAGCTGCGCCTGCAGCGCGGCCTCCCGCGACACATCGTGCAGCACCGCCACGATGCTGGTCGCCTGGCCGGCCGCATCGCGGATGGGCGAGACCGTCGCTTCCGCATCGTACTCGGAGCCGTCTCGCCGCCGGTTGCGCACGCGACCCGTCCAGGCATGGCCCTCCTGCAGCGCCGTCGCGATGTCGCGGCGGATGTCGCCTTCGTGGCCGAGTCCGCCGACCACGTCAATCGGCCGGCCGAGCACTTCGTCGAGCGAGTAGCCGGTGACTCTTTCGAAGGCGGGGTTCACGTATTCGGTACGGAACTGCATGTCGAGGATGAGGATCAGCGTGCCGGCATGTTCGACGGCGGCGGCCAGCCGGTCACGGTCGGCCTCGACGCGTTGGCGCTCGGCGATGGCCGCGTGCAGGTCCGCATTGATCTGCGCGAGGCGGATCTGCTCCGCCGCGCGTTCCTCGGCGAGTCGGTGTGCCTGCTCCAGCGTGCGCTCCATGCCATCGAACAACCGGGAAATGGCCGGCACGATGACGAGCGCGACGAAAACGAGCAGGGATGACAAAACCCACCAGTGTCGCGCATCCGCAGCGGGGTCGCGGCTCCACGGCGACAGGCCGGTCTCCAGCGTGACGCCGACGGCGACGAGGACGGTCGCGAAGGCGACCGTCCCGACGAGTGCGATTCGGCGCGGAAAGACCGCGGCCGCCAGCGCGACCGTCGCGAACATGAGGACGAGCCCCAGACTGAACGGACCGATCTGTACGACGGCGAGTGCGCCGTGCACGAATGCGGGAACCAGGATCGCCATCGCGCGCACGCCAATCGGAACGCGGCGCGCGAACAGCAGGACGATGCTCCACAGGTAGACCAGCGTGCCGCCCACCGCCACGGCCATGGCTCCCGTGACCGCAGCATGCCAGACGCCGGGCACGAGGACGATTCCGCCGAGAGCCACGCTGGTGCGCAGTGCCGTCTCGATGACCTGTTCCCGTACATCGGCCGGGGCTTTACCGGTTCTGGATCGTGCGCTCTCTCTGGCGCGTTGCTGCAAGGCTCGCCTTTCTGCGCGCGGCTCAGACGGACCGTCCGGAGTCCAGCCTCAGTATCGGCTTCGGCAGGGGTGCGTCTGAGTGGCGGCTCAGCCGCCGGGCCGGGCAGCAGATCGCAGGGCGCGAGTCTCTTCCAGAAGGGCACGGGCGGCGTCGGCGAGCCGGTCTGCCGAGGAGATCTTCGGCGCTTCCGCCTCGGCATCGCCGAGACCGCCGTCCCGGCTGGCCTCGACACGGCGGAGCAGGGTGTCACGGATCGCGTCCGCGTCCGTTACGCCGCGGAACCAGACCGTGTGAAGTTTGTCCGACCCTTCCTCGTCCGACTCGCCGCCACCGGCACTGCGGACTTCGAGGTCCGAGATGCCGAACCAGCGCTGTAGAGGGCCCTGCCGGATCGACACGTTCTGAATGTTGGCGAAGGTCGTCGTCTTCTCACGCATCCGGAACAGCCCCTCGCGAACGCGCAGGCTGCGATCCGAAATGAGGTACCAGCGTTGCTCCCAGTCGAAACGGAGCAGGAGCAGCGAGCCCGCCGCCTGCGTTACGAAGCCGACCCACGCGCCCACCTCGACGAGCACGAGGAGCCACTCGAGCACGCCGCCGGAAAGCACGAGCGGGCCAATCTGCACGCGTGGCGGCAGGAAATTCACGCTGCGCAGCAGGAACAGGCCCGAGATCAGACCGAGCAGCGCGCCCGCCTGCTTGAGAAGCCAGCTGAGACGCCGATAGCGGAGGTATCCGCTCGCCGGATGGAACACCCGGACGGCGGCGGGATCGCTGGCGGGCAGCTCCGGCTGGGCTGGGACGCGGAGCAGACGGACCAGTCGATCGCGAAGCGTGCTCATGGCCGCGACTGCAGATGCTCGCGCAAGGCGCGCAGCTCGGCGACCGCATCCTGCAGGGCATCCGCCGCGATGTCCAGGGCGTCACGAGCCGGCGTCGCCGCGGCGCCGCGCATGCGGGCGTACAGCCGGTCGCGCAACGATTCGAAATCGGGCAGCCCTTCCACGGTCATCTCGGCCTTGGCACTGCCGCTCGCCGTCTGCACCTCGATCCGGCCGAGACCGAGCCACCGCTCGACCACGTTGCTGACCAGGTGAAGATCCTGGATGCGCGCATACGTCAGACTGACTTCGCGCCGGAAAATAACGCCCCAGCGCATGCTGACACCCTCGTCGTCGAACACGTAGCGCAAGGTCCGAAAGCGCAGGTATCGCGGCAGCGCGATAAGTGGGAAGAAGGGCCCGCCCAGGACGGCCTGCATCATGTAGTACAGGAGCAGCCGCCGGTCCGGCCGCCGTTCGACGACGCCCGTGAATGGCTCGATCTGTGGGCGCTGGGTTGGTTCGACGGCGGGCCGACTCTCGAACGGCTGCGCCGGTTCCCGCGTCATCAAAGGCGACGTGCCGCTTCGGCCTCACGGCGTTTGCGCTCGTTGAACGCCTCCGACTCGCCTTTGTCGATGCTGAGCGTATGCCAGTCGCGTGCGTAATGACGCGCGAGCAGGACGATTTGCCCGACGTGGTAGACGGCGTGCGTGAGCTGGCGCTGGATCGCGTCCAACACCGAGTGCGGCTCCCAGCGCACGTAGACCGTGCGATCCAGGTCGTCGTCGGAGAGCTGGTCCAACGCTTCGCTGGCGAGGGCCCAGCCGGCGGACCAGCGGGCCATGAGCGCCTCGCGCGTGTCCGCATCCGTCAACTCGAACTCGGTGTCCCGGTTCCGGTCCGGTTTCTCGCCGTCCGTCGTCAGGAAGTCGGTCCAGCGGGAACGCAGATTGCCCGCGATGTGCTTGACGATCACGGCGAGACTGTTGGTCTCGGGCCCGGGCGAATCGAAGAAGGCTTCGTCGTCGACCTGGGCGAGCGCCTTCTCGGCCATCTTGCGATAGACCTCGAAGTCGCGCTTCACTTCGGCAATGTACCCGCGCATGGTCGTTCCCGGATAAGTGGGGTCCACGTTCCCGGGAACGTACCGGCCCCGCGCGAGCGGCCGCAAATGCTCCGGCGGAGCTCTCCGCCGGAGCCGTCTGATGGTTATTCCTGGCGGAGGATTCGCGCCGGATCGACTCGAGTGGCGCGCAGCGCCGGAATCGCGCACGCCGCGAGTGCGACGAGGCCGAGCACGGCGGGTGCTGCCAGGAATGCGAGGGCGTCGCGCGCGCCGACCTGGAACAGCAGCGAGGCGAGGAACCGCGTCAGGCCGAGCGCGCCGAGCACGCCGAGCAGCAGGCCGAGCCCGGCCACGGTGGCGCCCTCGCCGAGGACCATACCCAGCACACTGCCCTGCCGCGCGCCCAGCGCCATGCGGATGCCGATCTCCTGACGGCGCTCCGCGACCGCGAACGACATCACGCCGTACGTTCCCACGGCGGCGAGCGACAGCGCGACGGCCGCGAAGACGCCGAGCAGCAGGGCCAGGAACCGCGGCCGCGAGACGGATGCGTACAGCACGTCCTCCATCGTCCGCGGATCGGCGACCGGCAGCGTCGGATCGAGCGCGGCGACCTCGCGACGAGCGGCCTCCAGCACTCCCAAGGGCGGCCCGACCGTTCGCAACACGACGTTCACGCCGCGGACCGGGATCAAGGGCTGGACCTGCTCGAGGTGGAAATACACCTCCGTGCCGGTCGGCTGCTCGAGGCCGCCCTGTTTCACATCCGCGACAATGCCGACGATGGTGAACCACGGCGTATTCGGACCGGTCGGTCGGATGCGCCTCCCGATCGGATCCTGGCCGTCATAGAAGACGCGGGCCAGCGTTTCGTTGATCAGGACGACCGGCGCGGCATCCGGACCGTCGGCTAGCGTGAAGCCCCGTCCCGCGATGAGCGGGATGCGCAGCGTCTCGAGGTACTCCGTGGAGGCGAACTGCCAGTAGTCCACGTTCGGCGGAGCCATGCCCGTGTTCGGCTGGAAGTTGTAGCCCTCGATGACCATGTCGTTCGCGTTCACATCACGGCGCGGCGGTAACCCACTCATGGCTCCGACGGCGCTGATGCCCGGCACCGCGCGCAGTCGATCGCCGAGGCGCTGGTGGAACGCGGCCAGTGCCGCGCCGTCCGAATACCCGGATGCCGGCAGGAACAGGCCGAACGTGAGCACGTTCTCTGCGTCGAACCCCGGATTCACGCGCATCAGTTCGGCAAAGCTCCGCAGCATGAGTCCGGCGCCCACCACGAGCATGACGGCCAGTGCAACCTCGGAGACGACGAGCAGCCGGCGCAGCCGCATGCGGGCCGACCCGGCGGTCGCGCGCTGGCCTCCCTCTCGCAACGACGAGTTCACGTTGCCCGGCGTCGTGTGCAACAGCGGTGCGAGGCCGAACAGCAAGCCCGTCAGTACGGACACGACGAGCGTGAAGAGCAACACGGTGCCGTCCAGCGCGATCGCGTCGGCACGCGGAATGCTGCCGGTGCTCGTCGAAAGCAGCACACGCAGACCGCCCCAGGCGAGGAAGAGGCCGAGTCCGCCGCCGACCAGCCCGAGCACCACGCTCTCCGTCAGGAACTGGCGGATCAGCCGGCCGCGGCCGGCGCCGAGGGCGGCGCGAACCGCAATCTCCTTCTGACGGGATTCCGCCCGCGCCAGCAGCAGGTTGCCGACGTTCGCACACGCGATCAGCAGCACGAATCCGACGGCGCCCAGCAGCAGGAGCAGGGCGGGGCGCACGCCGCCGATCGCCTGCTCCGTGAGCGACGTCACGATCAGAGGATGATTCTGAGGGTGCGGCGCGTGCGTCTGGCCGAACTCCGTTTGCCAGCGCTCGATCAGGGCGCTCAGCTCGGACCGTGCACCCTCCAGCGAAACGCCGGGATTGAGTCGCGCCACGATGTTCAGGAAATGGCTGCCGCGGTTGGTGCGAACGGCGGGGTCGAGCCGGACCGGCGCCCAGATCTGGACGCCGGCATCATCGACATCGAAGCCGCGCGGCATCACGCCGATCACCTCGACCATTCCGCCATTCACGAAGACGGAGCGGCCGACGACGTCCTCGGCGCCGGCGAACGCGGATTGCCAGAGGTCGTGCGAGATGACGGCGACCGCTGGGCCGCCCGGCAAGTCCTCATCCGCCGTGAAGGTCCGCCCGCGCAGCGGTGTCACCCCCAGCGTCGTGAAGAAATCGGCGGTCGCGACGGCCGACGTGACCCGCAGTGGCCGGTCATCACCACCGACACTGGCGAGTCCGGTCCGATACCCGCCGATGGAGGCGAACGACCGATTCCATTCGCGCAGCTCCATGAACTCCGGCGGCGACATCCAGAACTGGTCGAAGCCGAGCGTCGGGAACTGCGTGTGCAGCGCGACCAGCTCATCCGGCGCCTGGTACGGCAGCGGCTTCAGGACGACGCCGTTGACGACGCTGAAGATCGCCGTGTTCGCGCCAATGCCCAGGGCCAGCGTCAGCACGGCTACCGCCGCGAAGCCCGGGCTCTTGCGCAGCCCGCGCAGCGAGTAACGCAGGTCCGATACGAACTCCGCCATACCGCCTCGCCTGAATCGAGAGGAATCCGCCGCGTAAAGAGCGGTCCTCAGTTGGATGGGTCGGACGGTTCGCGGGTTGGCGTGGCCTTGATGCGCAGATCGGCGACGACCGGCAGGTGGTCCGTGACCTCGCTGTCCTCGGGCAGGAGCCCGAGTCCGGCCTGCGCCTCGACGCTCAGCGCCGAGGCGTCGAACACGATCGCTCGCAGCACGTCGGCCGACGATGGCGACACCAACAGCCAATCCAGCCGGCCGGGCGGAAACGGTCCCGGGTTTCGCCATGTCGAGCGCGACCGGCCGTCCAACGTCACGGCGGTCGCGGGAAACAGGTCGCCGCCCGCCGGATCGAGTCCCGCCCTGAGCCGGTCGAGCGGCGTGCGAGCCCCGACCAGGTTCAGATCGCCACCGACGATGACGACGTTCACGGCTTCGTCCTGGACGGCAACGCGAACCGCCCGATTCACCGCCTCGGCCGTCTGGATGCGGCCCGCGTCCTCCGGTCCGCCGATGCGGCCGCAGCAGAACAGGTCCAGCGGGACCGCCAGCACGCGTGTGTCGCCCACACGCACGACGGCGCCGGTGGTCGGCACGCCGTCGCTTGCGATCGTGACCAGGTCCTTCGCGAGCTGACTGCCGGG
>JBFJPA010000105.1:0-11055 GCA_041617355.1 Longimicrobiales bacterium | reverse complement strand
CGCGCCGATCAGTCGCGGGCGGCGACCGCGCGAGGCCGTTCGCCGCGCGGCAGGTCCGCAAGCGACTCCGGCTCGCCGTCCCCATTACACGGCGGCTTCGGTCCGCCCGAGATCGCGGGCGCGGGTCCCGTGCGTTCCGGACGGCGCGGCGCCAGCGTGATGAGCGCGACGCCGGCAATGATGACCGCCGCCGCGACGCCGATCCTCGCCGTGAGCGCCTCGTCCGCCAACCCCCAGCCCAGCAACACGGCAACGACCGGGTTCACGTACGCATACGTGCTCACGCGCGCTGGCGTGGACACGCGTAACAGCCACATGTACGCGCTGAACCCGATGATCGAGCCGAACGCGACCAGATAGACGAGCGCCAGCGACGAACGCGTCGAAACCGCCGCAAGGTCGAGGCGTCCGAAATCACCGGCCAGCGCCGCGAACGCGAGAAGGCAGGCGCCTCCCGCCAGCTGCTGCATGCCGATGGTCAGCAACGGCGGCGACGCCGTCGGAAGATGCCGTGAGAAGATCGAGCCGGCCGCCCACGACAACGACGCGAACGCGAGCACCGCGGCACCGACCAGGTCCACCCGGCCGCCCCCCATGATTGCGTCGGGTCCGATCAGCCACGCCAGACCCACCAGGCCCAGCAGCAGTCCCAGGAATACCTGAGGCGCGGGCCGCGTCCCGCCCGGCCGCAGCCAATCGAGCAACACCATCCAGCACGGCACCAGCGCGACAAGCAGCGCGGCAACACCCGATGGCACGCGCAGCTGCGCCCACACCACACTGCCGTTGCCGCCGAGCAGGAGCAGCCCCCCGACGATCACGGCGGCCCACCAATGCGTCCGCGCCGGTTTCCCCGCGCCCCGCCACCTCGCCCAACCGTACAACAGGCCGCCCGCGATCACGAAGCGCGTTCCCGCCATCAGAAACGGCGGCAACGTCTCGATCGCGAACCGGATCGCCAGATACGTAGAGCCCCAGATCAGATAGACCGCCGCAAACGCCAGGACCACCCACGATCGGCGCGGCGCCGTCGTCGCGTCCATCACGCGTCCGTCCCTTCCTCGCGGATCTGCAGGCGGCTCGTCTCCTTCTTCGTGTCCAGCACGATCGTCGAACGCGTCGACCGCACCGACGACAACGCGCCGATCCGCTCCCGCAGCAACACCCCCAACGCCGCCGTATCCGCCACACGCACCTTCACCAGATAACAGTCCTCGCCCGCCACGTGGTGCACTTCCTGGACTTCGGGCAGCGCGGCCAGCTCATCCCCCAGCTGCTTCGTGCCCGGCGGCTCATCCCCACGCACGAACACGAACGCCAGCAGTGCCCTGCCGAGTGCCCGCGCGTCCAGCTGCGCCGTGTAGCCGTGGATCAGGCCGCGTTCTTCGAGCTTTCGGACCCGCTCGAGCACGGCGGACGGCGCCATGCCGACCCGCCGCGCGATTTCGGCATTGGGCACGCGCGCGTTGGCCTGCAGCAGTTCGAGGATGGTGGTGTCGATGTCGTCGATCATTCTCTCAATCACTGTTTCTCCAGAACGATGTACGATAATCATATCAATGTCAAGAATTAACCACGGTCAATCCGAGAGCCGAGCCTCGCCGCTGAGGGCCGGTTCGGGCGCCCCCGGACCCGGCCGCCCGGCTTGCCCCGGACCGGGCGCCGCCTGTACGCTCAGCGCTCGCAACAGACTGATCGAATACCACGTTACGGAGACCGCCATGCGCCTCGCCTCCCGTGTCTTGTCGTCGATGTTCATCGTCCTGGCCGCGGCCCCGGCCGAAACGCGTGCGCAGGACACGCGAGCCATCGCCGCGAAGGCGGCGGAGCTGGAGGCGCGCGTGATCGAATGGCGCCGCGATTTCCATCAGCACCCGGAGCTGTCGAACCGCGAAGTGCGCACGGCCGGCATCGTCGCGGAGCACCTTCGGAAGCTGGGCATGGAGGTGACGACGGGCGTCGCGCACACCGGCGTCGTGGGGGTCCTGCGAGGCGCGCGGCCGGGTCCGGTGGTTGCCCTGCGTGCCGACATGGACGGCCTGCCGGTGGAAGAGCGGAACGATCTGCCGTTCCGCTCGCAGGCGAAGGGCGAATACATGGGGGAGACGGTCCCGGTCATGCATGCGTGTGGCCACGACACGCACGTCGCGATCCTGATGGGTGTCGCGGAAGCGCTGGCGGGCATGCGGAGTGAGCTGTCCGGAACGGTGAAGTTCATCTTCCAGCCCGCCGAGGAAGGCGCGCCCCCGGGAGAAGAGGGTGGCGCTGAGCTGATGTTGAAAGAGGGTGTGCTGAACGATCCGCGTGTGGACGTTGCGTTCGCGTTGCACATCAATGCGCAGACGGACGTCGGCACGATCGGCTACCGGACGGGTCCGTTCCTGGCGTCCGTTCAGGACTACCGCATCGTGGTGAAGGGCCGGCAGGCGCACGGCGCGACGCCGTGGATGAGCGTCGATCCGGTGGTGACGGCGTCGCAGATCGTGACGGGCCTGCAGACGATCGTGAGCCGCTCGCTGAACATCACGGAGCTGCCGGCGATCGTGACGGTCGGCAAGTTCACGGGCGGCGTGCGCTCGAACATTATTCCGGAGCAGGTCGAGATGCTGGGCACGATTCGCACGTTCGGCGAGGAACAGCGTGAGACGGTGCACCGGCGGATTCGCGAGATCGCGCAGCACATCGCGGCCAGTGCGGGCGCGACGGCGGAGGTGCAGATCCCGTACAGCACGAACTACCCGGTCACGTTCAATGACACGACCACGACCCAGCGTGCGGTCGAGGTCCTCGGCCGCGTTGCGGGCGCGGGCAATGTGCGCGAGCTGACGCTGATCACGGGCGCCGAGGATTTCTCGTACATCGGCCGCGAGGTCCCGAGCTTCTACTTCTTCCTGGGCGGTAAGCCTCTGGGCGTGCCCGTCGAGCAGACCGCCGCGCACCACACGCCGGGCTTCTTCATCGACGAAAGCGGCATGAAGCTGGGCATCGAATCGCTATTGGCGTTGACGCTGGATGCGTTGAATCGGAGCGCGACGCAGTAGGACACGCCGAGCGTGTTGCTCCGGCAGGAGACGCTGCGCGGCATCCAGGACGGGTCCATTACACTGGCGTTCCGACGCTGGCGTCGGCCGACCGTGAAGTCCGGCGGGACGCTGCTGACCGCGATCGGGCAACTCTCGATCGAGGCCGTCGATCCGGTGGAGGTCGAGGCGATTACGGAAGACGAGGCGGCGGCGGCCGGCTTCTCCGATCTCGCTTCACTGCGCTCCGAGCTCGGCCGTCGCAGGACCGGCGATGTTTACCGAGTCCGGCTTCACCTTGCCGGTCCCGATCCTCGCATTGCGTTGCGCGAGACGGTTCCCGGTGACGACGATGTCGAGGACGTCGTGCTGCGGCTGCAGCGCCTCGATTCGCGTAGCGGTTCTGGGCCCTGGACTCGCCGCGTTCTCGAGCTGCTGGACGCGCGGCCCGGCGAGCGAGCGGCGGACCTCGCGGATCGGTGCGGCGTCGAGCGGCTCGAGTTCAAGGCCGATGTCCGCAAGCTCAAGGGCCTCGGCCTGACGGAGAGTCTGAGCGTCGGCTATCGCTTGTCGCCGCGCGGCAATGCGGTGCTGGACCGGCTCCGAGGGGAGGCCGTTACGGGCGAGACGGGCTGAAGGCCGACGGGCCGCGCACCAATGCGCGGCCCGTCGGTTTCCCGCTCCGTCAGCTGGCGCGGCGGCGCCGCCGGTTACGGGCCGGCCGCTCGCGATCCTGTGCGGACGCGCCGTTCGCCGCCTTGGCAGCGCGCCGTTCTGCGTTGATGCGGGCGCGGGCGCGGTCCTCGGCCTTCCTCGCCTTGATCGCGGCGATGCGCTCGCCGATCGGTACCTCGAGCTTCGTGTCGGTCTTCGCGTTGTAGTCGAAGTCGGACAGCGTGACGTGCGTCAGGCGCTGGCCGACGGCGCGCTCGATGTTGCGCAGATCGGATTCCTCCTCACGCGAAACGAAGGTGAAAGCCTCACCCTCGGCTCCCGCCCGTGCCGTTCGACCCACGCGATGGATGTAGTCCTCGGGCACGTTCGGAACGTCGAAGTTCACGACGTGCTCGAGCGCTTCGACGTCGATGCCGCGGGCGGCGATGTCGGTCGCGACGAGGACGCGGAACCGGCCGGCCTTGAAGCCAGCGAGAGCGGCGGTGCGCTGCGCCTGTGACCGGTTGCCGTGGATCCGTTCCGCCGCGATACCCGCCGACACGAGTGACTTCGTGAGTCGATCGGCGCGGTGCTTCGTGCGCGTGAAGACGAGCGCGACCTTCAAGTCACCGCGTTCGAGCAGCTTCAGCAGCAGTGGCCGCTTCAGCTCCTGCGGAACGGGATAGACGGCCTGCACGATGCCCTTGGCGGGAGCGACCCGCTGCTGCAACTGGATGCGGACGGGCGAGCGGAGCAGCTCGCGCGTCAGGGCGACGATCGGCTCCGGCATCGTCGCACTGAAGAACAGCGTCTGGCGCCGCTCCGGCAGCAGGCGGACGATGCGCTTGACGTCGGGCAGGAAGCCCATGTCGAGCATCCGGTCGGCCTCGTCCAGCACGAAGTGTTCAATGGAGTCGAGGCGCGCGTAGTCCGACCGCAAATGGTCGAGTAGGCGGCCCGGCGTCGCGACCAGCACGTCGACCTTGCGCCGGAACGCGGCCTCCTGAGGCTGCATGCCGACGCCGCCGAAGATGGCGGCCGCGGTCAGCGGGGTGTGCTTGCCGAGGTCCTGCAGGTCGGCTAGCACCTGTGCGGCCAGCTCCCGCGTCGGCGTGAGGACGAGGGCCCGGGTCGCACGCCGCGGGCGCATTAGCACCTGATGCATGATGGGCAGTAGGAACGCGGCCGTTTTGCCGCTGCCCGTCATGGCGCTCGCGAGTACGTCTCGGCCCGCGAGACCGGCCGGAACCGCCTCGCTCTGAATCGGCGTGGGACGTACGAATCCGAGGTCCCGAATCCCGCGGAGCAGGTTCGGGTGGAGCTCCAAGCTTGTGAATGGCAAGTATGTCCTGTCGTTGTCGCACGTGCGCCTTCGGCTTCGAGCCGGACGCCCGTACGGGTTCTGCGCACGAAATTTTGGAGGGAGTTCTTCTGGAAACCGCCGTGTGCGCGGGGGCGGTACCGGGTCGAAAGCCCGGCCCCCGACGGGAAGGAAGCTAACGGCGCCGACCGTTTCCGCACAGGGGGTGGCGTCGGATCGTGAAAAGGAGCGGCGTCGGGACCCCCGCCGCTCAACCCACCAGCTTCTCCAGGGCCTCGACGGTCGGCTCGATCGTTTCCATCTCCACACCGCCGGCGAGTGCCGTGTCCGGGTCCTTCAGGCCGTGGCCGGTCAGCACGCAGACGGCGATGCCCCGCGGATCGACCTGTCCGGCCGCGATCGCCTTGCGCAGGCCAGCAACGCCGGCGGCGGAAGCAGGCTCGCAGAAGAGCCCTTCGAGTCGCGGGATCGTCCGGTAGGCCTCGAGGATCTCGTCGTCGGTGCAGGCGAGAATCAGGCCGCCAGACTGGCGAGCGGCATCGAGGGCAGGGTGCCAGGTCGCCGGGCGGCCGATTCGAATGGCGGTCGCAACAGTCTCCGGTGACTCGATCGGGTGCCCGCGCACGAGGGGCGCCGCGCCGGCCGCCTGCACACCGATCATGCGCGGCATGCGTTCGGCGCGGCCGGTATCGCGATAGCGGCGAAAGCCCAGCCAGTAGGCGGAGATGTTGCCGCCGTTGCCGACGGGCAGGGCGAGCGCGTGCGGCCCATCGCCGAGCTCGTCGACGATCTCGTACGCCGCCGTCGTCTGACCCTCGATCCGGTATGGATTCACGGAGTTGACGAGGGCGACGGTGCCCTTGCGAGCGAACGTCCGGGCGATGTCGAGGGCGACGTCGAAGTTCGCGTCCACGGTCACGACGCGGGCGCCGTAGCGCACGGCCTGGGCGACCTTGCCGAGTGCGACCTTGCCGCCGGGCAGCAGTACGAAGGCGGCGATTCCGGCGCGGGCCGCGTAGGCGGCTGCGCTCGCGGCCGTGTTGCCGGTCGAGGCACACAACAGGGCCGTGGCGCCGGACTCCAGCGCCTTCGCGACAGCGACGACCATGCCCCGGTCCTTGAACGACGCCGTCGGGTTCAGGCCCTCGAACTTCAGGAAGAGGCGATCGACGCCGACCCATTCAGCGAGCCGTGGCGCCCGGACGAGCGGCGTATCGCCCTCGTTCAGCGTCAGGCGAGGCGTCGACTCCGTGATTGGCAGCATGTGGCCGTAATGCTGGATGACACCGCTCATACGGCCAGCATCCTAGCGCCCTCGAGGTCGGGATGCACGACGCGGCCGATGACGCCGGCTCGGGCGTCCGGGTCGGGCGCCGATGTTTCGAAGACGCCAGCCATCGCCCGGGCGACAGCCTCCTCGCTGCCGGGCGCGCACACCGCGAACAGACCGGATCCGCTGCCCGAGATCGTGACGGCCCACGCCCCGGCCTCTTCCGCGGCCCGCATCGCCTCGGCGGCCGCGGGGATCAACGGCAGTCGATACGGCACGTGCAGATCGTCACGAAAGCCGGCCCGGATCAGATCGGGCTCGGCGGTGGCGAGGCCATGAAGCAGCGCGGCCGTACGGGACAGCGCGCGGACGGCGACGGCGTGCGGGACCTGTGACGGCAGCGCCGCCCGCGCCCGGGCCGTCGAAACGACCACGGCCGGCGCAGCCCACGCGAACGCGATCGAGCCGGACAGTGGCAGCCGGAACGCGAACGGGCGGCCGCCCCCGTCGTCGACCACGCCGACGAGCCCGCCGAGCAGGGTCGGCGCCGCGTTGTCAGGGTGTCCTTCCCGCTCGGTCGCCGCGGCCAGCGTGGTCGCGGTGTCCATCGGCTCGTTCAGAGCCGCAGCCGCCAGGACGAGTCCCGCGACGGTTGCCGTAGCGGAGGAGCCGAGGCCGCGACCGACCGGGATGTCCGACGTCACCTGGACGTGTCCTGCCGGGCGAACGCCCCGCGCCTCCAGCGCGGACCGGAACGCGTCGAGAAGAACGTCGTCGCCCGTCAGGCCGGCCAGCGTCCCTGCGCGCTCGAGTTGGAGCCCGCCGCGCCCGGGCGTGAACGTGGCCTCGAGGTGGAGATCGAGCGCCAGTCCGATGCAGTCGAAGCCGGCGCCGAGGTTGGACGTGCTCGCCGGGACGCGGACGCGTGCGGCGCTCAGGATATCGGGAAGGTGCGCGGAGTGCGGCGCACGCGCGGACGTCACCGGAGCAGCTCGATCACCTGATCGATGTGGGCTGCGGGCCGAACCCGCGGCAGGACTTCGGCGACCCGTCCCGCCTCGTCGATCACGAACGTGGTTCGCTCGATGCCCCAGAACTTCCGGCCGTACATCGACTTCTCCTTCCAGACGCCGTAGGTCTCGGCCACGGCGTGGTCCGTGTCCGCCAGCAGCGTGAAGGGGAGATCATACTTGTCCGCGAACTTGCGGTGACTCGCGACCGCGTCCGGGCTCACGCCCAGCACGACGGCGCCGCCCGCCTCGATCTCGTCGATCCGGTCCCGCAGGCCACACGCCTGCTTCGTGCAGCCCGACGTGTCGTCTTTCGGATAGAAGTACAGGATGACCTTGCGGCCGCGATAATCGGCCAGACGGTGCTCTTTGCCATCCTGGTCAGGCAGAACGAAGTCCGGCGCCGTGTCGTCGGGTCGGACCATGGCGCCGGTCGTCAGGAGTCGTCGATGCTGCGGCTGGCCGGCTCGAGCACCGCGGCCGCCGTCGGATCCGCGTCCTCCCGCCACAGCGACAGGCCCAGCATCACCGCGCCCGCCGTAATCGCCATGTCGGCCACATTGAAGATCGGCCAATGCATGAAGCCGAGGTCGAAGGGGCCGATGAAGTCGACGACGCCGCGGTCCCAGCGCACGCGGTCGATCAGGTTGCCCAGCGCTCCCGCCGTCACGAGCGCGACGGAGCTGAGGCGGACGTAGTCGCCCGGCTTGGCGCTCCGGAACAAACCGGCCAGCATGAAGACGACGAACAACGAGGCGGCGATCAGGATCCAGCGCCCGGCCTCCGGTACGGGCAGGCCGAACGCCACCCCCGTATTGAAGGCGAGGGTGAGGGGCACGAGCCCGCCCATCGCGTCGATCGTCATCCCGTGTCCGAGCGAATCCAGCGCCCAGCGCTTCGTGATGACGTCCGCGACCAGGATCGTAAACAGGATGGTTCCGGTAAGGATCAGCTTTTGCTTCACTTGCGGCAGACTCCGTGTCGAGCTTTTTCGCGGCGAGGAATCTAATCAGTACCGATACGAAGAACCACCGGGTTGGTATCGGCGGTGGCGGGGAGTTGTTCCCGGAGCCCGGATCGTCGCACGGCCCGGGAACCCCTGTCGCTCGCCAGGCCTGCACCCAGCCTTCGCAGCCTGGCCGCCGCGCCGCGGGCACGGCGAGAGTTGCGCGGGCCGACGGCGAATCTAGGTTGGGACAGGAGGGACGACGGAAGCGGGGGGACTCATGAACAAACGCGATGCGCTGTTGATCGTCGACGTACAGAACGACTTCTGCCCGGGCGGCGCGCTGGCCGTGCCCGAGGGCGACGAGGTGATTCCCGTCATCAACGAGTACATTCGCCAGTTCGCCGACCTCGGCGCGCCCGTCTTCGCATCGCGGGACTGGCACCCCCGCGAGTCGAAACATTTCATGGCCTGGGGCGGGCCGTGGCCGCCGCACTGCATCCAGAATACGCCCGGCGCTGCGTTCCATCCGGAGCTGGTCCTGCCCGAGGACGTGATCATCATCACGAAAGGCTCGGACCCGACCGACGACGGCTACTCCGCATTCGAAGGCGACGACCCCCACGGCCTCGCGCTCGAGGCCAGCCTGCGCGAGCACGGCGTCGAACGGGTCTTCGTAGCCGGCCTGGCGACCGACTACTGCGTCCGGGCCAGCGTGCTCGATGCGCTCGAGAACGAGCTCGATGTCGTCGTGCTGCGCGACGCCATCAAGGGCATCGATGTGAACGAGGGCGATATCGACGACGCGATGCGTGAGATGAAGGAGGCCGGTGCTCGCTTCGCCACCATGAAGTCGCTGGAGAAAGCCACGGGCTGAGGGAATCCGGCGACGGCGAGGAACGGGGTAACGGCACGTAACGCACAACGGCACGGGACAACCCGCGAGAGTTCTTTGACACGCAGATCGACGGTCAGCGTCGATGTGGGCGGCGTGAAGGTCGGGAGTGATCACCCGATCGTCGTCCAGTCGATGACGAATACGGACACGGCGGACGCACAGGCGACGGCGGAACAGGTTCACGCGCTGGCCGCGGCGGGCAGCGAGCTGGTTCGAATCACGGTCAACAACGATGAGGCCGCGGCCGCCGTGCCGGAGATCGTGCGTATTCTCGCCGGCTGGGGCACGCCCGTGCCGATCGTCGGCGATTTCCACTACAACGGCCACCTGCTGCTCACGAAGTATCCCGAGACGGCCCGCGCGCTCGCGAAGTACCGCATCAATCCCGGCAACGTGGGCGCGAAGCGGCGCGACGAGAATTTTCGCACGATCGTGGAGTGCGCGATCGAGCACGGCAAACCGGTCCGCATTGGGGTCAACTGGGGCAGTCTCGATCAACAGTTGTTGACCGAGATGATGGACGAGAACGCACGCCTCGCCGAGCCGCTCGATGCGAAGGCCGTCATGATCGAGGCGATGTGCGAGAGCGCGTTGCGCTCGGCCGTGCTCGCCGAAGAGACCGGCCTGCCCCATGACCGGATCCTGCTCTCGGCGAAGGTGTCCGGTGTGCAGGACCTGATCACGGTCTACCGCAAGCTCGCGACACGCTGCGACTACCCGCTCCACCTCGGTCTCACCGAAGCCGGGATGGGCGCAAAAGGCATTGTCGCGAGCGCAGCCGGCCTCGCCGTGCTGCTGAACGAAGGCATCGGCGACACGATCCGCGTCTCGCTCACGCCGCGGCCGGGCGGCGATCGAACCGAAGAAGTCCTCGTCGCACAGCAGATCCTGCAGTCCATGGAGCTGCGCAGCTTCACGCCGCAGGTGACCTCGTGCCCCGGCTGCGGCCGTACGACGAGCACGTTCTTCCAGAAGATGGCGGAAGACATCCAGACGTACCTGCGCGCGAAAATGCCCGAATGGCGCGACCGCCACCCGGGTGTCGAAGAGATGAAGGTCGCCGTCATGGGTTGCGTCGTGAACGGCCCCGGCGAATCGAAACACGCCAACCTCGGCATCTCCCTGCCGGGCACGTTCGAAGAACCGAAGGCGCCCGTCTATGTCGATGGCCGACTGTTCACCACGCTCAAGGGCGACGGCCTGGTCGAGGAGTTCCTGCGCATCCTCGACGACTACGTCGCGTCGCATTACTGAGGGCACGTGCGCAGGCACCGGCGGGCCGCGGTCACAGGTCCGGTCCCACCCCATCCCCAGCCCCAGCCCCAGCCCTAGCCCCAGCCCGATGTCCAGAATCGAATCGCGTTCGTCGCCATGGGGTCCGAGTCGCACTGAAACGCTGACATCGGACAACAGGAGTCTCCCATGCGAACGACGCGTTTTCTCCTCCCGTGCGTGCTGGTTCTCGGCACGGCCTGTTCGGACCTGACGGCGCCGGATCCGGACGCGGCACGCTCCGGCTTTCCGACCGATCTGGTCGCGCCCGTGCGGACGGGGCCCACACTCTCCGGCAAGAAGGGGTACGGCTTCAACATCGAGGCGCTGCCCAACGGCGCGGCTGCATCGGTCAGCGGCTTTCTCCCGGCGAACCGGTGCACGGATTCCAAGACGGTGACCGTACGGTTCCGACTCAACCTCACGCCCGAGATCGTGGATGAGATGTGGGACGTCATCGACTTGGGTGGCACGGTGAAGGTCGAGGTCATCACCCAGCACACCTTCACGTCGATGGGCACCTTCACGTACAACGAGAACATCGGGATCCACGGGCCTGGTGTACACGCGTATCACTCGGGAGAAGCGCAAGCGACGAATCCGGGCACTCCTTCCCAGATCACACGGAAAGTCTACGAGACGCAGATCACCGCGAGTCACATGG
>JBFJPA010000104.1:0-11084 GCA_041617355.1 Longimicrobiales bacterium | reverse complement strand
GATCCGCACGCCTCGGAAACGCTCGGCTCCTTCCTCGACTGGGCGGTTTCCTCCGAGGTCGGACGCGTCGTGTTGCTGTCGGCGATGGGGGCGGCGACCAATCCGGATCTCGCCTTGCGCAAGGTCGAGCAGCACCTGCAAGAGCTCGGCATCGCATTCACGATCCTGCGACCCAACCTCTACATGCAGAACTTCTCTTCGGGGTTCCTGCGCGATGCGATCCGCGACCGCGATCGTTTCGAGCTGAATGCGGGGGACGGGCGCGTCAGCTTCGTGGACGTGAGGGATGTCGCGGCCGTGGCCGCCGCTGCACTCGGCGGCGGCCCGCACGATGGTCGCGAATACACGCTTACCGGAACCGAGTCTTTCGGTTTCGGCGACGTCGCCCGGCTTCTGACCGAAGCGGCCGGCCGGACCATCACGTACGCCCCCGTGGAGGCCGCACGGATGCGTGCACTGATGCGCGAGCACGGCTGGCCGGAAGCGCAGGCCGACGTGGCCGCGCGCCTGTACGAATCGGTGCGCTCCGGCGTGCGCGAACCTGTCCACGGCGACCTGGAGCAGATCCTCGGCCGTGCGCCACGGCGCTTTGCCGAATACGCTCATGGCGCCGCCGACGCCTGGCGCAAACGCGCGACAGATCGCGTGGGCGGGTGACGAGCCCGGCTTCAAACCGGGTCGCGGTATCAGCCGTCCAATCGACATGATCGACGTACTGCGTTTCTTCCGAGCCTTCCGCGGGGCGCCGGTCCACACGGCCGCCGCGATCGGTACGCTCAGCCTTGGCATCGGCGCCACGACGCTGGCCTTCAGCCTGGTCTGGGGTTCGTTGCTCCGACCGCTGCCGTTCGCCCAGCCCGACGAGCTCTATGTCCTGCACATCCTTCGCAGCACGGACGGCAGACCGCGCGCGCTGCTGCGCTGGAACTGGCCGAAGTTCGATTGGCTGAGCCGGCAGGCGCTTCCGTTCGAGTCGATCGCGGCCTTCAACGGTGCGGACGTGAACCTCTCAACCGGCAGTGCGTTGCCGGAACGTGTGGCAGTCGAGTTCGTGTCGGGCGCGTATTTCGAGGTGCTGCGCGCACGGCCCGCGGTCGGGCGGACGTTCGCGCCGGAGGAGACCAGCGTACCACAGACATACGCGGTTACGGTTCTCTCTCACGAGTTATGGACCCGCCGCTTCGGGGCCGATCCGGCTGCACTCGGCGGGAGCATAATGGCCAACGGCATCGCGCTGACCGTGATCGGCGTGATGCCGCCCGGCTTCGCCGGCCTGAGCGGTCACGCGGGGCTGTGGATCCCGCAGATGATGGCGCCCGCCGTCTCCTTCGCGGAGCAGCTGACCAGTACGGAGCACTTCCTGAGCGTGGTCGGCCGAGTCGCGACCGACATATCGAGAGATCGTTTCGCGGCGGACGTGGAACGACTGGGTGCGCGGGTTGCCGAGGCCGTACCCTCCGCCGACCTGCCGGCGACCGCTGTCGAGCGCGCCGTCGCGACACCGCTATCGGCTGGCCGGGCCGATGCGCCCCGCCGTCGCGCGACCGTCCTGCTGTTCGGCGCGGTCTGGCTCGTGCTCGGCATCGCCTGCGTCAACCTCGCCGCGCTGCTGCTCGCGCGGGGCAAGGCACGTGCCCACGAATTCGCCGTCCGGCTTGCGCTCGGCTGTAATCGGCGAAGACTGATCCGCCAGCTTCTCGGCGAGGCCGTGCTTCTCGCATTGGCGGGGGCCGCGGGTGGCGTGCTGCTCGCGGTCGCCGGAAATGGCCTCGTCACGCGGTTCGGACCCCAGCGCGTACGTGCTCCGGCCAACGACTATGGCGCAATCGGAGAGTTCGTCCGCTTCGAAGTGAACGGAACCGTCCTCGGCTTCGCTATCGTGACAGGGGTCATCGCAGCGTTGGGCGCGGCCATCGTTCCAGCGCTTCGCGCGGCACGAACGGATGTCGCGCGCGACCTGGTCGAGCGAAGCCGCGCCGGATCCGGCTCACGGTCCCGTCGTCCGGCGACCCTGGGCGTCCTGACAACTGCACAGATTGCGCTCGCCCTCACCCTCGTGACCGGTGCGGGCGTGCTGCTTCGTGGGCTGTCCCGCTCTCTAACACGCGCAGTCGGGATCGAAACGGACCGCATCCTCACGTTCCGCGTCGACCCGGCCGATGCGTCGTTCTCCACCACGGCCGGTGCGCCCCGTATCGAGCGCATCCTCGAGCGCATCGCGCAAGTGCCGGGCGTCGAATCGGCAACCGTGAGTCTCTGCACGCCCTGGATGATCTGCTCCAGCACGCTGCTCTTCTTCGAAGGGGCCGGCGTCCGGATGGAGGACGCACCGGTCGTGGGCCGGCACTACGTTGGGCCGGACCATTTCCAGACGCTGGGAATCCCACTCGTGCGCGGGCGTGCGTTCGACGCACAGGACCGCGCCGGACGCCCGCGCGTGACGGTCGTCAGTGAAACCGCGGCTCGCCGCTTCTGGCCTGGTGAGGATCCGATCGGTCGACGGGTCTGGCTCGGTGGGCCACCCGGCTCCGACGATGGTCTGGAGTGGGAGGTCGTTGGCGTCGCCGGCGATGTCGTCTACTGGCCGCCCGACGGTGAACCGGGCGCGGAATTCTACACTCCACACGCGCAGTACGGCTATGCCTTCTCGATGTTCATGGTGAAGACGCGCGTACCGCCACTGACGCTGCTGCCGGCGCTGGCCGAGGCCGTGGACGCTGTCGAGCCAGGGCTGCCCGTACACGATGTGCGGACCATGCAGCAACGTGCGCGCACCGCCCTGTCCAGCAAGGTCTTCGAAGCCGGCGTGCTCAGTGCGTTCGCCCTGCTCGCGTTGCTTCTCGCGGCCGTGGGCACCTACGGCCTGGCTGCGTACGCCGTCGGTCAGCGCACCCGCGAGCTTGGCATTCGGCTCGCTCTCGGCGCATCGCCGCGTCGCATCCTTCGCACGATCCTCGCCGACGCGGGTCGCGTCGCCGCCGCTGGAATCGCGGCGGGATTCGTCCTGTCAGTCGTCTTGCTACGCGTGCTCCGGTCGTTGACAGCCGAAGTCGCCGCCGCCGATCCGCTGACGTTCGCCGGCGCCGCGGGCGTACTCGCGGCCAGTACGCTGCTCGCCGCGCTCGGCCCGGCGGCGCGCGCCGCGCGTGTCGACCCGGCGCAATCGCTCGTTTCTGAGTGAGATCGGGGCGCCGGTTCGACGACGTCTCGGACTCGAATCGCAGCTTACCCGCCCGAGGCCCCCGTCACCGACTGCCAGCCACATTGGCCAGTGCCTTGAGTGCCTCCTCGACCGCGCGGTCGTGCAAGGCGGGCGTATAGGCCCGTCCATCCCGTCTCCGTCTGTCTCCCGGTCGCGTGGCCGTGGCACAGCGCCGAGAGCACCCAGTCCGTGCCCAGCCCCCGCATGTCGTATTGCACGTGGCAGCCGTAGCACGGCGATCATTCACGGCACGACGGCCGTCGCCTCGATCTCGACCTTCGCACCAGGCTCGAGCAGTCCAGCCACCTGCACCACCGACATCGCTGGGTAGTGTCCGCGGAACAGCGCGCGGAAGTGTGCTCCAATGGCCTTGCGCGCCGCCGCGTACTCCTCGAGATCCGTGACGAACCAGGTCAGGCGGACCACGTCTCGCGGTCCGGCGCCGCCACTGGTCAGGACGGCGAGCACGTTTTCGAGTGCGATGCGAACCTGCTCCCCGAAGTCCGACGTTCTGACTTCGCTCGCGATCGGATCCCAGCCCACCTGGCCGGCGACGCAGATGATGTGGCCGTGCGCGGCCACGCCATTCGCGTAACCCGAGGGCCGCGGCCAACCCTCCGGTTGCAGCACCTTCAGGTGGCTCATGCGTGCTCCTCGCGCAGGCGGAACCGTTGCAGCTTGCCCGTCTGCGTGCGCGGCAAGTGCTCCACGAATTCGATTCGACGAGGGTACTTGTAGGGCGCGATGGACGCCTTCACGAAGTCCTGCAGCACCTGCACCATGGCGTCGCTCGCCGCGTGTCCTTGCTTCAGCACGACGAACGCCGTGACCACGTTGCCGCGTTCGTCATCGGGCAGGCCAACGACGCCGCACTCGTGGACCGCCGGGTGCTCGAGCAGCACGTTCTCGACTTCTGGCCCCGCGATGTTGTAGCCCGCTGAGATGATCATGTCATCCGTGCGCGCCTGGTACCAGAAGTAACCCTCTTCGTCCTGGATATACGCATCGCCCGTCAGGTTCCAGCCATGCTGCACGTAGGCACGCTGCCGCTCCTCGTCGTCCATGTAGCGGCAGCCGGTCGGGCCGCGAACGGCCAGGCGCCCGACGGTGCCACGCGGAACCTCGCGGCCCTTCGCATCGACCACCCGCGCCTGGTATCCGGCGATCGCACGACCGGTGCTGCCAACGCGGATGTCATCCTCGGGCGCGCTGATGAAGATGTGCAACAGCTCGGTCGCGCCGATGCCGTCCATGATGCGGAGGCCCGTCCTGGCTTCCCATGCCTCGTACGTCGGCGGCGGCAGCGTCTCGCCGGCCGACACGCACTTGCGGAGTGTGCGCAGGTCGTACTTGTCTGCGTGTCCGGTCATGATGCGATATGCGGTGGGCGCCGTGAAACAGACCGTGGCGCCGAATCGCTCGATGTTCTCCAGCAGCTTCGGGGGCGATGCGTCCTCCAGCAGCAGCGCCGTGGCGCCGATGCGCAGCGGGAACAGCAGCAATCCGCCCAGTCCGAACGTGAAGCCGAGAGGCGGCGAGCCGCAGAACACATCGTCCCGGCTCGGGCGCAATACGTACTTCGGGTAGCAGTCGCAGATGGCGAGGACGTCGCGGTGAAAGTGCATCGTCGCCTTGGGCGAGCCGGTCGTGCCGGACGTGAACGCCAGCAGCGCGACATCGTCGGCGGTCGTGTCCACGTTCTCGAACGACGCCGGCTTCCGCGCCGCCATGGCCTCCAACCCGTCCTTGTCGCCGGGTTCGCCGAAGGTCACGACACGCTTCAGGAAGTCCGACGACCCGGCCGTGTTCGCGATCTCGTCGGTGAGCCGGTGGTCGGTGATCGCCAGGGCGATGCGCGCGCGGTCGCACAACACGCCCAATTCCCGCTCCCGTAACAGCGGCATGGTCACGACGTTGATGCCGCCGGCCTTGAGCACGGCGAACCAGCACGCGGCCATCATCGGATGATTCGGCCCGCGCAGCAGCACGCGGCTGCCCGGGACCACGCCCAGGTCCTCGGTGAGCACGCGGGCGATTCGGTTGGCGATCTCGAGAAGCTGCCGGTACGTCCACTCACCGTCCGGGTAGCGGATGGCGACGCGGTCGCCCTCGCCGGCCTCCACGCGCCGGTCGAGCAGCTCCGTGGCGCAGTTCAGGCGAGACGGGTACGCCAGATCCGGCAGCACGGCGTAATCCATTACCGGCCACAGCTCGCGCGGAGGCAGCCGGTCCCTCGCGAAGGTGTCCACGTGACCTGTGCTCATTCCGCCTCTCCCGCAGGAGGTCGCAGCAGGGAGCCCGCAACGACCAGCTTCTGGATCTCGCTCGTGCCTTCGTAGATGCGCAGCGCCCGCACCTCCCGGTAGAGCCGCTCCACCGTCGACCCGCGTACGACACCGCGTCCGCCGAACAGCTGGACGGCGCTGTCCACCACGCGCTGCGCGGCCTCCGTCGCATACAGCTTGGCCATGGCCGCCTCGCGCGTGATGCGCGTCGGACCCCGATCCCGGGCCCACGCCGCACGATACACGAGGAGGGCGCTGGCATCGATATCGACCGCCATGTCGGCGATGCGTGCCTTCGTCATCTGGTGATCGGCCAGCTTCTTGCCGAACGCCTCGCGCTCGCCGACCCAGGCGAGCGATTCATCGAGCGCGCGCCGCGCCAGACCCAGCGCCGCGGCACCGACCGTCGGTCGGAACGTATCCAGCGTCGTGAATGCAACCGTCAGGCCCGCCCCAATGTCCCCCACGCGTGCACCATCGTCGACCCGACAACCGTCGAAGCGAAGGGACCCGAGCACATGGGGCGCGATGGCATCGATCGCGGCATCCACTCGAAGTCCCGGATTCTCCGCCTCGACGAGGAAGGCGCCGAATGCACGCTCGCCTTCTTCGGGCAAGCGACAGAACACGACGTAGAAGTCGGCGATGCCGGCGTTCGAGATCCACGTCTTCGATCCGTCAATGCGCCACCCGTCACCCTGGCGGCGGGCGCTCGTCGCCATCGCTGTGACGTCGGATCCCGCATGTTCCTCGGAGATCGCGAAGGCGGCGATGGCCCGGCCCGTGGCGACGCGGGGCAACCACCGTTGCCTGAGCGCATCGGGGCCGAACAGCGTGAGCGGCGCACTGCCCAGGCCCTGCATCGCGAACGCGAAATCGGCCAGCGCATCGGCGCAGGCGAGTGAATCGCGTAGCAGACAGAGCGAGCGGACATCGAGCTGGTCACGCGCGCCGCCGTACGCGGCCGGCACGACGTGGCGCAGCCAGCCGGCGTCTCCCAGGCGTGCAACCAGGTCGCGGCAGGCCGAGGCGACGGCCAGGGGCTCCGGCTCCGGGTCGGTCAGCTCGCGCTTCGCCCACGCCACCACGTCTGTCGCGAGCGCGAAATGGGAGGCGTCGAAGAACGGCCACTCCAGGAAGGAGCGATCGGGCATCGGTTTCAGTTTCCTTCGAAGGTCGGCCGCTGCTTCGCCACGAAGGCGTGGTACGCGCGCGCGAAGTCTTCCGTCTGCATACACAGCGCCTGCGCCTGCGCTTCCGCCTCGATCGCTTCGTCGACACCCAGCGCCCACTCCTGGTGCAGGCAGCGCTTGGTCATGGCGTGAGCGAACGTGGGACCCGTGGCCAGTTCCTGCGCCAGCCCGGCCGCTTCCGCCTGCAGCGCGTCCGGCTGCGCCAGCCGGTTGTAGAAGCCCCAGCGTTCGGCTTCTTCGCCGCCCATGGATCGGCCGGTATAGAGAAGCTCGCTCGCCCGGCCCTGCCCGATGATGCGCGGCAGCATCGCACACGCGCCCATGTCGGCGCCCGACAGTCCGACCCGTGTGAACAGGAACGCGACCTTGCTCCTCGCCGTGCCGATCCGCAGATCTGACGCCATGGCCAGGATGGCGCCCGCGCCCACACACGCGCCGTCAATGGCCGCTATGATCGGCTGCGGACACGCTCGCATCGCCTTGACCAGGTCGCCGGTCATGCGCGTGAAGGCGAGCAGCTCGTCCATGGCGTGCCGCTGCCGCATGCCGACGAGCGGTCCGATGATCTCGTGGACATCGCCGCCGGAGCAGAAATTGCCACCCTCGCCCGTCAGGACGACGACCTTCACGTCCTCCGCCCAGCGCAACTGGTGGAAGGTGTCGCGCAGCTCGGCGTACGACTCGAACGTGAGGGGATTCTTCCGTTCGGGCCGGCTGAGCGTGATCGTGGCAACCCGGCCGTCCACTCGCCAGCCGAAGCTCGACGGGTTGAGGTCGGCGGCGAGGATCTTCGTCGTCATGAGAGAGTCCGCGGGGAGTGGGTCGTGCGGCCGCGCCGCGAGCGTCCGCCAATCGTACGGGACCGATCCGCCGCCGGCAACGGCACCCTTGCCGCCGCGGGCGCCGTTGCCGACTCTCACGGGATCGCGAACCACGCAGCGGAGGGAGAACGCGTGAAGGTCGCAGTCATCGGCGGCGGTCCCGCTGGGCTATATCTGGCGATCCTGCTCAAGCGCGAGGATCCGCGTCACGACATTACCGTGCTCGAGCGAAACCGCGCGGACGACACCTTCGGCTGGGGCGTCGTCTTCAGCGATCAAACGCTCGACAACCTGCGCCGGGCCGACCGCGAGACCCACGACGAGATCACCCGCAACTTCGCGCACTGGGACGATATCGACATCCACTTCCGGGGCCGGACCATCACGTCCGGCGGACACGGCTTCAGCGGGATCGCCCGCCGATCCCTGCTCCGAATCTTGCAGGACCGCGCGCGCGCACTCGGCGTGCGCGTCCGATTCCAGACGGATGTGCCCGACCTCGCCGCACTCGCCCAACACGGACTCGAGGACGCCGACGTCATTGTCGCCGCGGACGGCGTGAACAGCACCGTCCGCCGCGCCCTGGCGCACCGGTTCCGCCCGACCATCGATGTCCGCGAGCGCGCCCGCTACATCTGGCTCGGCACCACACTGCCGTTCGACGCGTTTACCTTCATCTTCGTCGAAAACGAGAACGGCGTGTTCCAGGTCCACGGTTACCGGTTCGACGAAGATTGGTCCACGTTCATCGTCGAATGTGATGCCGCGTCGTGGTGTGCCGCCGGATTCGACCGCCTCGATCTGGATCAGACCGTCGCCGCCTGCGAGTCGCTGTTCGCGCCCTGGCTGCACGGTCATCGTCTGCACGCCAATGCCCGCCATCAGGCGGCCGCGCCCTGGCTCAGCTTCCACCGTATCTCCAACGAGCAGTGGCACGATGGCAACGTCGTGCTGCTCGGCGATGCAGCCCACACGGCCCACTTCTCCATCGGATCCGGCACGAAGCTCGCCATGGAAGATGCCATCGTGCTGGCGCGGGAGCTTGCGAGCGTCGACGGCGGCAGTGTGACCGCCGCGTTCGCGCGGTACCAGGAAGAGCGCAAGACAGAATCGCTGCGACTGCAGAATGCCGCGCGCAACTCGATGGAATGGTTCGAGAACGTCAAGCGGTACATGCAGCTCGAGCCGGAGCAGTTCGCCTATTCGCTGCTCACCCGCAGCCAGCGCGTGAGCCACGAGAACCTGCGCTTGTGCGATCGGGCCTACCTCGAAGGTGTGGAGCGCTGGTTCGCGTCCCGCGCGGAGAGCGGTGTCGGCGGAGGGGACACGGCCGCGGCCGTCCCACCCGCGTTCACGCCGTTCCGGCTGCGCGGCGTCCGCCTCGACAATCGCATTGTCGTCTCGCCGATGGACATGTACAGCGCGCAGGACGGCACGCCCAACGATTTTCACCTCGTCCATCTGGGCGGTCTTGCGCTGGGCGGCGCGTCGCTCGTGTTCACGGAGATGACGTGCGTATCGCCGGAAGGGCGCATCTCGCCCGGCTGCACCGGTCTCTACGCTGAAGAACACGTTGCCGCCTGGTCGCGCATCGTCCGCTTCGTGCACGAGCACTCGCCTGCCCGGCTGTGCCTTCAGCTCGGCCACTCGGGACGGAAGGGCTCGACCCGGCTCATGTGGGAAGGCATGGACGAGCCGCTCGAATCGGGAAACTGGCCCATCATCGCGCCGTCCGCAGTGCCGTGGACCGCACGTAACGCCGTGCCGCACGAGATGGAGCCAGCGGACTTCGAGGCCGTGCTCGCCCAGTTCGTGGCGGCAACGGACCTCGCGGCGCGGTGCGGCTTCGACATGCTCGAGTTGCACTGCGCCCACGGGTACCTGCTGTCGAGCTTCATCACGCCGTTGAGCAACCTGCGGGCCGATCGCTACGGTGGGTCGCTCGAGAACCGGCTTCGCTTTCCGCTCGAGATCTTTCGCGCCATGCGCGAACGCTGGCCGGAGGATCGGCCCATGTCGGTGCGCATCTCGGCGACCGACTGGGTCGAAGGCGGCATCGGCGGCGACGCGTCCGTCGCCATCGCGCGCGCATTCGGATCGGCCGGCGCCGACGCCATCCATGTCTCGACGGGGCAGACATCACCCGCCGCGAAACCGGTTTACGGTCGCATGTTCCAGACGCCATACAGCGATCGGATCCGCAACGAGACGGGCCTGCCCACGATCGCCGTCGGCAATATCACGGAGTTGGATCAGGTCAACTCGATCATCGCCGCGGGACGCGCCGACCTGTGTGCCCTCGCGCGCCCGCACCTCGCAGATCCACGCTGGACCCAGCACGCCGCCGCCGAAGCCGGGTACGCCGAGCAGTGGTGGCCACCGCAATATCTCACGGGCAAGCGACAGCTCGAGCGTCTCATCGAACGGCGTCGCGCGATGGAACGCGCCGAGCTTGACGCGAAGGGTGACATCGAATGACGGGTATTGATGGGGCCCACGCCGTCGTCACGGGCGGGGGTCGCGGCATCGGGGCTGCCATTGCGTCCGCTCTGTCCCGGGCTGGCGCACGTCTCACCCTCATGGGCCGGGACGAGGCGACGCTCGCCGCACAGGCAGCCCGTCTGCCGGGAGATGCGGATGTTGCCGTCCTCGATGTCGCCGACGAGCAGGCCGTGCACGACGCCTTCGATCGCGCCAACGCTCGGTTCGGTGCCATCCACGTCCTCGTGAACAACGCCGGCCGCGCCGGCGCCGCGGCGTTTCAGGACATCACGCTCGACGACTGGACGCGGACGCTCGCCGTGAACCTGACCGGCGCGTTTCTGTGTTCCCGTCGCGTGCTGCCGGCCATGCTGGAGGCGGGCCGCGGACGCATCATTAATGTCGCATCGACCGCCGGGCTGAAAGGCGTCCCTCGCATCGCCGCCTACTCCGCGTCGAAACATGGGCTGATCGGCCTGACCCGCTCGCTCGCCGTCGAGGTCGCGCGCAGCGGCATCACCGTCAACGCCGTTTGCCCCGGATACACGGAGACGGACATGTCCGAGCTCGCAGTCACGACGATCATGGCGTCAGGTCGATCCCGCGAGCAGGCCGAGGCCGCCCTCGCACGCAGCAACGCCATCGGTCGGCTCGTGCAGCCCGCTGAGGTCGCCGCGGCGGTCGTCTGGCTGTGCTCCGATCAGGCAGCCACGATCACGGGCCAGGCCATCGTCCTCGGCGGCGAGGTCTGAGAGCGGAACGCGATTCCACCACCCCGTTGTCTAGAATTTGCGCCGCCTGTAGTCGCGTTCTGCTTGCATCGCTGACCGCCAAGTCGGATCATGGCTCTGTACCAACGAGATTCGTAACGGAGGCATCGTGACAAAGAGCGACATGATCAAGGGCCTGAACGAGGATCTGGCAGGCGAGTACAGCGCGATCATCCAGTACATCGCGTACGCGGCCAAGGCGACGGGCCCGTACCGTCCGCAACTCGTGCAGTTCTTCCTCAGCGAGGTCCCGGACGAACAGGGTCACGCCCAGTTCCTGGCCAACAAGATCGTGGCCCTCGGCGGCGAGCCGACGTTGGCGCCGCGGAAGG
>JBFJPA010000103.1:0-11086 GCA_041617355.1 Longimicrobiales bacterium | reverse complement strand
CTTCGAGCCGGAGGGCGAGCACGCCGCGGCCGCTGTCACGGCGGGCATGAGCATGACGGGCCTGCGCGCCACGAACTTTTCGAGTGGCCAGGGCATCGCCTACATGCACGAGTCGCTCTATCCGGCCGTCGGCAAGCGCCTGACCTACGTGCTGAATGTCGCGGCGCGCGCCATGACGAAACACGCGCTCAACGTGCACGCCGGCCACGACGATTACCACGCGGTCGACGACACGGGCTTTTTCCAGCTGTTCGCGAAGGATGTTCAGGAAGTCGCGGACCTGACGCTCATCGCACACCGCGTCGCGGAGCTGTCCCTGAACCCGGGGCTGTGTGCACAGGACGGCTTCCTGACCAGCCACGTCATCGAATCGATCCGGCTGCCGGAGCGTGAGCTGATCCGCGAGTACCTTGGCGATCCAGCGGACATCATCGACTCGCCGACGCCCGCGCAGCGACTCGTCTTCGGCGAGACGCGCCGTCGCATTCCCGAGATGTTCGACTTCGACTTCCCGGCGATGCTCGGCACGGTGCAGAACCAGGACTCGTACGCACAGGGCGTAGCCGCGCAGCGGCCGTTCTACTTCGATCACGTCGCCGAGTTGACCGACCGCGCGATGACGGAATACGCGCAACTCACGGGCCGGCTCTACACGCGCGCCATGGGCTACCGGCTCGAGGACGCCGAGTGGGTGCTGGCCGGTCAGGGCTCCGTCGTCGCGAACGCCGAGGCCGTCGCCGACTGGCTGCGCAACGAGCGCGGGCTGCGCGTCGGCGTGCTCAACCTGACCATGTTCCGGCCGTTCCCCGCGGATCTGGTCACGCGCATGCTGGCCGGCCGCAAGGCCGTGACCGTGCTCGAGCGCGTTGACCAACCCCTCGCCGTGGATCCGCCCCTGCTGCGCGAGTTCCGCGCGGCCATGTCGCAGGCCCTCGAGAACGGGCGCGTGAAGAATGGCACAAAGTCGTTCCCGAAGCTGGCGTCGCTCAAGGCCGGTGACATGCCCGACTTCTACGCGGCCGGCTTCGGATTCGGCAGCCGCGACCTGCAGCCGGGCGACATTGTCGCGGCCGTCGAGAACATGCTGACCTCGGGCCGTCACCAGCGGCAGTATTACCTGGGCATCGAGTTCGTACGAAAAGGCACGAAGCTGCCCAAGCTCCAGCTCTGGCAGGAGAAGCTCGAGGACGCGTACCCGCACATCGGCTCGCTCACACTGGACTCGGCCGGCGACCTCGACCTGATGCCCGAGGGCTCGATCTCGTTGCGCATCCATTCGATCGGTGGCTGGGGCGCGATCACGATGGGCAAGAACATCGCGCTCACGGCCTTCGAGCTGGCCGGCCTGAACGTGAAGGCCAACCCGAAGTACGGCTCGGAGAAGAAGGGCCAGCCCACGACGTTCTACGCGACGCTTGCGCACGAGCCCATCCGCATCAATGCGGAGCTGAAGCACGTCAACGTCGTGCTCTCGCCGGATGGCAACGTATTCCGCCACACGAACCCGCTGGCCGGCATGTCCGAGGGCGGCGTGTTCGTGATCCAGAGCGACCAGCCGCCCGAGGCGTTGTGGGCGTCCCTGCCGGCCGCGGCGAGACGCGCGGTCGTCGACAAGAAGATCCGTGTCTTCGTACTCGATGCGTTCGGCATCGCGTCGGCGGAGGCGACCGACCCGGAGCTGCGGTACCGCATGCAGGGCGTCGCCTTCATGGGCGCGTTTTTCCGGACCTCGCCGCTCATGCAGCGCGAAGGGCTGACGGAAGACCGAGCGTTCGCGGGCATCAAGGCCCAGCTCCAGAAGAAGTTCGGCAAGCTGGGCAGCAAGGTCGTCGACGACAACATGCGTGTGATCCGGCGAGGCTATGACGAGATCGTCGAGATCGACACGAGCATCGAGGTCGCGGCGGCGGATGCCGAAAACGGCGTGGCCGGTCCCGTGCCGCCGCTGCTCGACGTGCCGGGCGCCGAAGATGGCATTGGCAACCCGGGTCGCTTCTACGAGCAGGTCTGTGCGCTCTGCACGATCGGCCAGGACGTGATCGCGGATCCGTTCACCGCGATCAGCGCGATCCCCGCCGCGACCAGCTCGGTGCGTGACATGACGGGAATCCGCTTCGAAGTGCCCGAGTTCGTGCCCGACAAGTGCACGGGCTGCAGCCAGTGCTGGGTGCAATGTCCGGACGCGGCCATTCCCGGGCTCGTCACGCCGGTCGAGACCCTGATCGAGACGGCCATTCGCACGGCCGCTCAGCCCGGCAAGACGGGACCCGCGCACGGCCGCAGCTACGACCGCATCCGCCTCATCTCGAAGCAGCTCGCGAAGGAGTCACGCAAGGTCATCGACGCCATTCCCTTCAAGAACTTCGGCGAGGTCGCGAGTGCGGCGTACCAGAACATCGCGGACCGGCTCAATTGGGACGCGGAGCGCCGTGCTCAGCTCGATGCCGAGTTCGCCGGCGTACACTCCATTCTCGCCGAATTCCCGGTCGCGAAGACCGCTCCGTTCTGGGAGACGCCGGAGCGCAAGGAGAAGGGAAGCGGCGGCCTGCTCTCGATCACGATCAATCCTGAGGCGTGCAAGGGCTGCAACATCTGCGTCGATGTCTGTCCGGAGGACGCCCTGATCACGGTCAAGCAGGACGACGAGATCGTCGACAAGCTGCGCCGCAGCTGGAACTTCTGGCAGAACCTGCCCGACACGCCCGACCGCTACATCAACGTGTCGAGCATCGAAGAGGGCATCGGCGTGTTGTCATCGCTGCTGCTCAAGAAGAAGACGTACCGCTCGATGGTCGGCGGCGATGGCGCCTGCATGGGCTGTGGCGAGAAGACGACCGTCCACCTCGTGACGTCCGCGGTCGAAGCGATGATGCAGCCACGCGTCGACAAATTCGTCCAGAAGATCGACGGCCTGGTCGAGGTGCTCGATGGCAAGGCGCGTGCGCTGGTCGGCGCGGACGTCGACCTCGACGCCGCCGCGTCGGGCGGTCGCGTCGACGTGCCGATCGCGGGCGAGAAGGTCGTCGAGCTGGACCGCCTGACGAAGTCGATCCGGCAGCTGAAGGATCTGCGCTGGCGCTACACGGAAGGACCGAGCGGCCGCGGCCGCGCGCCACTCGGCATCACGAACAGCACCGGCTGCTCATCGGTCTGGGGTAGCACGTGGCCGTACAACCCGTACCCGTTCCCGTGGGTGAACCACCTCTTCCAGGACGCGCCGTCCATCGCGATCGGCATCTTCGAGGGCCACATGCGCAAGATGGCGGACGCGTTCGTCGCCGTACGCCGCGCACAGAAGCTGGCCGACGGCACGTACGAGCCGGAGACGGACGAGCCGGAGCTGCGCGCGTTCGACTGGCACGCGTTCAATGATGAGGAGTTCGCGCTCTGCCCGCCCATCCTCGCGATCGGCGGCGATGGCGCGATGCTCGACATCGGCTTCCAGAACCTGTCCCGCCTGATGGCGTCGGGGAAGCCGATCCGTGTCATGGTGCTGGACACGCAGGTCTACTCGAACACGGGCGGCCAGGCGTGCACGAGCGGGTTCACCGGCCAGATCGCGGACATGTCCGCGTACGGCAACGCACACCATGGCAAAGAAGAAGTCCGTAAGGAGCTGGGGCTGATCGCGCTGGCGCACCGCGGCGTGTTCGTGCACCAGTCGTCGCAGGCCGCGGCGTCGCACCTGCTGGGCGGCGTGCTGCGTGGCCTGCAGACCCGCCGGCCGGCCGTGTTCAACATCTACACACCGTGTCCGGTCGAACACGGACTGCCCGATGAGTGGGCGCCACATGCGGCGCGACTCGCGCTCGAGGCCCGCGCCTTCCCGTTCCTGACCTACGACCCGGACGCCGGCGACAGCGTCGCCGAGTGCCTGTCGCTCGAAGGCAATCCGGCGCCGGATTCCGACTGGCCGACCTACGAGTTGGAGTACGTCGATGACGATGGCAAGGCGCAGCGCATGGAGCTGCCGCTCTCCATCGCCGATTGGGCGGCCACGGAGAACCGCTTCAAGAAACACTTCAAGACGTTGAAGCGCGATCAGTGGACCGACGACATGATCCCGTTCCACGAATACGTCGCACTGTCGCCGGCGGAGCAGGTGGACAAGACGGCCTTCATCCATGCGCTGGATGACGATCGCAGGCTGAAACGCATTTCGGTCGCACCGGAGATTGCGACGCTGGCGCGCGACCGGCTGCTGCTCTGGTCACAGCTGCGTGAGATGGCCGGGCTGAAGGTGTCGGACACGGCGCGTGACGTGCTGGAGCAGGAGATCGATGCGCGGATCGAGACCCTCCGCGCCGAATACGAGGCGAAGCTGGCGCAGCTGAAGACGACGTATCCGCAGGTCGTCGCCCGCCGCCTGGCCGAGGGCCTGCTACGGTCGAGCGGCGAAAAGACCGTGCGTGAGTTGTTGACCGCGGCCGAGAGTGCGCCCGGGCTCGAGCCCGTCGCCATCGACCCATCGGCGTTCGCTCCCGGAAACGGTGCCGCCGACGCGCCCGTCGCTGTGGCCGCACCTCCGAAACCGGTTGCTGCGGGCGCGCCCGCGACCACAGCGGTCGAGTTGAGCAACGGCGCCGTCGCGACCGAGCCCGAGGCGGAAGAGGAAATGGCGCTCGATCCGTGGATCGAGACCGAGCGCTGCACGACCTGCAACGAATGCACGAACCTGAACCCGCGCATGTTCGTCTACAACGAGAACAAGCAGGCGATCATCAAGGACCCGCGCGCTGGCACGTTCGCGCAGATGGTCCAGGCCGCGGAGAAGTGCCCGGCGGCGCTGATCCACCCGGGCACGCCGCTCAACCCGAAGGAGAAGGATCTGGAGAAGTGGATCAAGCGCGCAGAGCCGTTCAATTGAGCGAGAGGGAAGGAGCGCCATGGCGCGGCGCGTGACGTTCCGGCACGGCGTTCACCCGCCGGACTCGAAGGAATTGACGGCGAGTGTCGCGATCCGGCGCATGCCGTTCCCGGACGAGATCGTGTTGCCGCTGCGCCAGCACGCGGGCACGCCGGCGAAGCTGCTGGTCGGCCGAGGCGACCGCGTCGAGCGCGGCGACAAGATCGCCGATTCGGACGGCTTCATCTCCGTTCCGATCCATGCATCCGCGGCCGGAACGGTCACGGACATCGGCCTCTGGCCACATCCCGATGGCACCGTTGCCGAGGCCGTACGCATCCGCGTCGAGAAATACTCGCCGCAGATCCCGCGGCCGCGGATCGTGCCCGAATGGCACGGGCTGTCGCGCGAGGCCGTCGTGCACGCGGTGCAGCAGGCGGGCGTGGTCGGGCTCGGCGGCGCCGCGTTCCCGGCGCACGTCAAGCTGTCGCCGCCGAAGGACGCGAAGCTCGAGATGCTGCTTATCAATGGAGCCGAGTGCGAGCCATACCTGACGACCGACCATCGCACCATGGTCGAGTTTCCCGAGCGCGTGTACTTCGGCGCGCGCATCATGATGCACGCGCTGGACGTGAAGCGCGCCGTGATCGGTGTCGAGAAGAACAAGCCGGATGCCATTGCGGCACTCGAGCGGACCAAACCCGCCGATCTCGATGTCCGCGTCCTGCCGCTGACGGTCAAGTATCCGCAGGGCGCCGAGAAGATGCTGATCCATGCCGTGACGGGCCGCGAGGTGCCGTCCGGCAAGCTGCCCATGCACGTGGGCGTGATCGTGCAGAACGTCGCATCGCTAGCGGCCATTGCTGAGGTCTTCGAGACCGGGCTGCCGCTCATCGAGCGCATCGTCACGATCACCGGACCGGGCGTGCGCAAACCCGGTAACCTGATCGTGCCGGTCGGCACGAAGCTGCGCGATGCCGTGGCCTTCTGCGGCGGCCTGACCGACGACGCGACCGAGGTCCTGTTCGGTGGGCCGATGATGGGCCTGCCGCAATCCGATCTCGACACGCCGCTCATCAAGGGTACGACCGGCGTCGTCATCCTGACCAAGGCGCAGTCGAAGCCGATCCGCAGCTATCCGTGCATCCAGTGCGGCCGCTGCCTCGACGCGTGCCCCGTGTTCCTGAACCCGTCTCTGCTCGGCCAGCTCGCGCAGGCCGCCCGTTACGAGGACATGGAGTCCGCGCACCTCATGGACTGCATGTTGTGCGGCTCCTGCTCGTACGTGTGCCCCTCGAACATCCCGCTCTCGCAGATGTTCTCGCTGAGTAAGTTGATGTTGAAGAAGCGCAAGACGAAGGCGGCATGAACGACGCGCGCTTCGAGCTGACGGCATCGCCCCACATCAAGGGGCCGGACAGCACGCCGCGCATCATGTGGACCGTGGTCGCCACGCTGGTCCCCGTCATTGCCGCCGCGACCTGGTTCTTCGGGCCCGGCGCACTGCTCGTCATTGCCGCCGCAACCGTCGGCGCGGTCGCGACCGAGCGTCTGTTCGGCACGGACGGCAGCTTGGGTGATGGCTCCGCGGCCATCACAGGGATCCTGCTCGGTCTCACACTGCCGGCCGGGTTCCCGCTCTGGATGGCGTTCGTCGGGGGCGCGTTCGGCATCGGTCTCGGCAAGCTCGTCTTCGGCGGGCTGGGTCAGAACCCGTTCAATCCCGCGCTCGTCGGACGCGCCTTCCTGCAGGCCGCGTTTCCGACCGCGATCACGACCTGGCCCGCGCTCGACCAGCCCTGGGCCAGCCTGCGCGGCGCCAACCTCGCCCTGCCACTCATGGGCGGCGGCGTCGACGCCATCAGCGAAGCGACGCCGCTCAACCTCATGAAGTTCGACCAGCAGTCCACGGAATGGATTCGTCTCGCCATCGGCAACACCGCGGGCTCGCTCGGCGAGACCTCCGCCGTGCTGATCCTCGTGGGCGGCGCCGTGCTCGCGCTGCGCGGCTATCTGAACTGGCGGATCCCCGTCGGCATTTTCGCGACGGTGGCCGCGCTGTCGGCGCTGCTCTGGTCGATCGATGCGAGCCGCTACCCGGACCCCGTCTTCATGCTGCTGTCCGGTGGACTCATGCTCGGCGCCGTCTACATGGCCACCGACATGGTGACCTCGCCGGTCACGAACCTGGGTGCGTGGATCTTCGCCGCCGGCATCGGTGCGCTCGTCGTGCTGATCCGCGTCTGGGGCGGCCTGCCCGAGGGCGTCATGTACGCGATCCTGCTCATGAACGCGTTCGTCCCGTTCATCAACCGGGCGACGCAGCCGCGCGTGTTCGGCACGCGCCAGCCACGGATGGTCGGCTGATGGCGACGACGGAGCAGAACGCGCGCACGGCCGGGCCGGCCGGCCCGGGCGGACACGGGCCGTCGCTGCCCGTGCGTGAGGACGTGCCGTCCCTGCGGTTGATCGCGACGCTCGCCATCGCGGGCGCGCTCGCCGGCCTGCTCATCGTCGGCGTCTTCGTCTGGGCCCAGCCCCGCATCCTCGCGCACCAGGCGCGAGTCCTCGCCGCGGCCGTCAGCGAAGTGCTGCAGCAGCCCGCACGATTCGAGACGCTGTGGGTCATCGACGGCGAGCTGACGACGGCACTGCCCGCCGGCCGTGACTCGACCGCGTTCGAACGCGTCTGGCTCGGCTACGACGCGAACGACGCCGTCGTCGGCTTCGCGATCGCCGGCGCCGAGCCGGGATTCCAGGACATCATCCGGCTCATCTTCGGCTGGGAGCCCGAGAGCGGGAAGCTGCTCGGCATGAAGGTGCTCGAGAACAAGGAGACGCCCGGCCTCGGCGACAAGATCGTGAAGGACTCGGTCTTCGTCGGCGCGTTCGCGGGCGCGATATCGCCGATCGTCGGCGTCAAGAAGGGCAGCGGCTCGGGCGGCGAGGACGAAGTGGACATGATCACGGGCGCGACCATCTCGTCGCGTGCGGTCATCGACATCATCAACCATCGGATCGAAGCCGTCGGGGAACTGATCCGCCGCTACCGTGCGGAGGCGCCGCGATGAGAGCGACCTCGCCCGGCCAGGACCTGACGCGCGGCATCTGGCGCGAGAACCCGGTGCTCGTGCAGCTGCTCGGGCTCTGTCCCGCACTGGCCGTCACGAACACGGTCGCGAACAGCATCGCCATGGGCCTGGCCACGCTGTTCGTGCTGCTCGGCTCGAGCATCCTCGTGTCCAGCCTGAAGAAGCTGATTCCGGGTGAGGTCCGCATTTCGGCGTACATCCTGATCATCGCGACCTTCGTCACGATCGTGGACATGCTGCTGCAGGCGATCGTGCCGGACATCCACACCGCGCTCGGCGCGTTCATCGCGTTGATCGTCGTCAACTGCATGATCCTCGGCCGGCAGGAGGCGTTCGCCTCGAAGCGGCCGGTCCGGAGGGCTGTGCTGGATGCGCTCGGCACGGGCACCGGGTTCATGATCGCGCTGCTGATGATGGGCGGGTTCCGCGAGCTGCTCGGCAACGGCACGCTGCTCGGCGTGCGGGTGATGGGCCCGACGTTCGAGCCGTGGGTGATCATGATCCTGCCGCCGGGCGGGTTCTTCACGCTCGGCTTCATCCTGCTCGGCTTCGGTTGGTGGAAGTCGCGGGAAGAGGAACGGCCGAGGCTGCGCCACTGGCCCCACGGCGTCGTGTCGAAGGAGGCGGCGTGATGGGTGAGCTACTGTGGATCCTGCTCTCGGCGATGGTCGTCAACAACTTCACGCTGGCGCTGTTCCTCGGACTGTGCCCGTTCCTCGGCGTGTCCGCCAAGGTCGGCACCGCGCTGCGCATGGGCGCGGCCAACATCTTCGTGCTGCTGATCACATCGCTGAGTGTGTCCGTGCTGAACGCGTTCGTGCTCGGCCGCGCGCCGTACCTGCGGCTGATCGCGTTCATCGTCATCATCGCGTCGCTCGTCCAGATCGTGGAGATGGCCATCAAGAAGCTCAGCCCCACGCTGTTCCGCGAGTTGGGCATCTTCCTGCCGCTGATCACGACGAACTGCGCAATCCTCGGCCTCGCGATCTTCCAGACGAACCGCGGCTACGGCTTCGTCGAAGGCCTGTTCTTCGCGATCGGCGCCGGGCTCGGCCTGACGCTCGCACTGATTCTGATGGCGTCGATCCGCGAGCGGCTGGAGCTGTCGGACATCCCATCCGTCGCGCGCAACATGGGCCTGGTCCTGATCGTCGCCGGCACGCTGTCGCTCGCGTTCATGGGCTTCGCGGGACTGTTCAGCACATGACCACGATTCTGGCCGTCCTCGCCCTCGCGCTGCTGTTCGCGCTGTTCGGCCTGCTCCGGCCCACGCGGAGCTGCGACGGCCACTGCGGCAGTTGCACGGGCGAGTGCCCGCTCGAGGTGTCGGACCCTGCTACGACTACGGAGTCCCATGCGATACGAGACTGAACCCGACCGTATCGGCAAGAATGCCGTCGAGAGACCGGCTGTCCGGCGACCCGGGCGCCGCGAGTTCATCGCGCTCGGCGCCGGCGCATTCGCCGTCGCACTGACGCCTCGCTTCCTGCGGTCCGGTCCGCAACTGGTGCGTCGGTCCGTACCGGTCATGGGCACGGTCGCCGACATCGCCGTGGTGCACCGCGACGTACGCCACGCGCACGGCGCCATCGACGCCGCCGTCCAAGCGCTCTTCGATGTCGAGACGACGATGACGCGGTTCCGCACGGACTCCGACATCGGCCGCGCGAACCTCGGCGCGGCAAAGGACGCGGTAGCCGTCACCGATGCGACCGCACACGTCGTTCGCGAAGCCATACGCTGGGCGGAGGGCACGGACGGCGCATTCGACCCGGCCATCCTCCGTCTCATCGAAGCCTGGGATGTCGCGCACCGACGCGAGCCGCCACCACGAGACGTCACCGCACGCTACGCGGACCGGCGTTTGTACCGCAGTGTCGAAACCGGTATAACCGCAGGCCGACGCGTGCTCCGTTTCCACGATGCCGACGTTGCGCTCGACCTCGGCGGCATCGCGAAAGGCTACGGTGTGGATCTCGCCGTAGCCGCGCTGCGGGACTGGGGCGTTACCGACGCGATCGTCAACGTCGGCGGCGATCTGTACGCGGCGGGCGCATCACTCGAAGGAGACCCGTGGCGAGTCGGCATTCGCTCCGTGAGCCACGCCAATGCCATCACGGGCACGCTCGAAATCCGCGACCAGGCCGTCGCCACGTCGGGCGACTACGAACAGGGATTCGATCACGACGGACGCCACTACCACCACCTGCTCGACCCGGTTACCGCCGAGCCGCGGCTGTCGCCGGCCCACTCGCTCACCATCGTCGCAGACGACTGTCTCACCGCCGACGCGGCGGCCACCGCACTCTTCGGTGCAACCGCAGAGGAGACGGTGCGCAAGCTCGCGAGTCTGGCGCCCCGCGCCGCGCTCGCCCGGCCCGCCTGAGGCCGAGGAAAGGAGACCACCATGGAGGTCCAGCACACCTATTGCCCCGCCTGTGCACACCAGGTCCGCGTGGTCGTGACGCCCGATACCGCCTACAGCGGACAGGCGCCGGTCGCGAACGAGCCGGAGGTCGTCTGCCTCGACTTCGGCGCACAATGCACGGGCACGACGTGCCCGATGAGCGGACTGCCGCGCTTGCTCATGGGGATCCGTCTCGCACAGAGCGGTCTGCGCGAGGAGGTCCAGACATTCCGCGCGCCCTGTCGCAGCTGCGACAACAACGTCGACTTCGAGATCCTCGATGCCAGCTATGCGCTCTGCCCGGTGTGCGGCGCGCGACACCGCTGGCTGCGCTTCGACATGGAGCGTGGTGTGTACCTGGCGCTTGCGGAGGACACGGAGTAAGCAAACGGGGACGTCGGCCGCATCTTCATGGAACGGGCGCCCATGACGCTCACGGAGTATTCCGGCGGCGGCGTCACGCTCATGCAGCTGGCCCTGAGCGACGCTCGGAAGCGGCCGTTCGCCGACGTCATGCGGACTGACGTGCTCGACCCGATCGGCATGGTGAACAGCACCTTCGAGCAGCCGCTTCCGCCGGAAAAGGCGCGCAACGCGTCACGCGCGCACGACCGCGACGGCAAGACTAGGCCCGCGAAGTACCACGTCTATCCGGAGCTGGCGGCCGCCGGACTCTGGACGACGCCATCCGATCTCGCGCGCTTCGCCATCGAAGTCCAGAAGTCCGCGATCGGCGAATCG
>JBFJPA010000102.1:0-11098 GCA_041617355.1 Longimicrobiales bacterium | reverse complement strand
CGCCTCGGCTCGGTATCCCGCAGCAGCGACAATCGCCCGGAGCTTTCGAGCTCCTGGTACGTCTCGGCTCGCAGGTCGGGAATTACCACCCGGGACGAATTGTCCAGCTGAGCCACCAAGATGCCCAGCACGACGATCGCGAATTCGACCAGGGCTGCCGTCCAGTCTGTCGCCCGCATCGCCGCAACGCATGCGCTTCAGGATCACCGTGCCCCCTCCGTCTCAGCCGGGTCCGTACCACAACCGGGGAACGAATCTGACGTTGCGGGGGAGGGCCCGGCAACGGCCCGTCTTCGGGTCTGAGCGCACGGCCTGAATTCACATCGACGGCTGGGGCGGCAGGTTCGAGTTGAAAATGGATCGTGCGGCTTTCCACCCGCCATCGGGCTGGCGTCGCCAGATCGTGATCTCCTTCGCGTCCAGACGCCCCGGCTCGCCACCCGCGGTTGGCGTGAGCGTCGCCGTGAAGTGGTTGCGCGAATACGCCCAGTCACCCGCAATCTCGATCTCCACGGCCTCCCCGCTCATGTCCGAGATTCTGTTGGCCGCGTAGAAGGCACGGATCCATTCGAGGATCGCGGCACGGCCCTGAACGCTCGGACCGCCGTCGACCATGATGATGATGCTCTCGTCGGAGACGGTCGCCCATGCCTCGGCGTCGGCCGCGTTGTGCGCCGCAATCGCGCTGGCGATCTCTGCGCGGATGGCGGCCCTGTCGGCCTCGACATCCACAGCAGGAGACGGCGCCGCTCCGCCACAACCGAGGAGAACGAGAACCGCGATGATACGAAAGCGCATGTGGCCTCCCGCATGGAGAGGAACAGGGGTGGTACTGCTATGTACCGCACGGTCGCAGCACGCGTCAAGGAGGACGTCGTGGACGTAGAACGTTCTAATCGCAGAGATATCGCGTGCGTCCTCGCCGACTCCAGCCTTTACTCCTCGCGGACGACCTCGATGGCCAGCTGGCCGGCGTCGAGATCGACGATGTCGATCCGGTAGGTGAACCGCTGCGCGCCCAGGTTCAGCGTCTGGCCTGTGATGGACCGCCCATCCGCGGTCAGCTTTACGACGGCATACCTGAACGTCATGGAGACGCGCCGGTACTCGCTCGTCTCGCCTGACGTGAGGCTGCCGAAGGCAACGTTTGCGACGCTCAGATCGGTGAACCCGTGTGCTGACGCGTTGTGCACACGGATGCTTCGCACGGTCCTCACGTTCAGAAGAGCGAGGAGACCCAGTACCGCGAGAATCGCGATCGACAGCGCTGCGCGAAGATTGATGTTCGACGTGGCGGCCTCCCTTCGGCGCGGGTCTCTTCGGCAGGCGTATCAGGCATGCAACATACGGATCCCGGGCGTTCAGCGCTCTTCGAGCCGGGCCGTCCGGATGACTTCGAGGAGTTCCTCGAGGCTGGCGCGGGTCTGCAGCGTGAAGCCGCGCTGCAGGGTCAGGTAGCCGAGCCTGGAGTTGATGTGGCGATCCAGATCCGGCGCGCTGCGCAGGCTGCGCAGACTCTCGAGGACCGCCGCGGGATCCGGATCCGTGCCCAGCCCCGAGAAGCGCTGGGCCTCGCCCGGAAGGACCTCGGAGAGCGCGCGCGGATAGTGCGTGTACTCGGTCGCCAGGATGGACCTGCGCCGCTCGATACCGGCGTAATGGAGTTGGAGCTGGGTCCGGACGGTCGGGTCACGGATGAGCCGGATCGAGCCGGTACTCTGCAGGTCGTCCCAGGTGCTCTGGCTCAGTGTGCCGGGCAACCCGGGGACGCGGGCCCGGAGAAGGGCCTGAACGAACTCCGCAGCGTCGGGAGGCTGGTAGGTCCCCGCTCGAAACCGCTTCAGGCGTGCGAGCGCGGAGTCCGCGCCGTCGAGTGAGCTGGTGAGGACATCATCGATGACGGCCTGATTCGCGACCAGCTCCTCCTCGAGTCGGGTCAGGTACGCGCTGGCGCGTGCATCCTCGCTCCGCCGCTGCGCCCACGCGTCCACGCCCAGTGCAACCAGGACACCGACGACGATGGCCAGGAACTCGGCCACGACACGTGTGGTCGTGCTGCGAGCCGCGAGCGTCATGAGAGCCTGTGCGCAGGGGTCCGGGCCGGACCGATCGCCGATCGCAGCGGGGGATCACGCCCGTTCGAGGAAGCTTGCTACAGGGGCATCCGGAATGCAATCGTCGTCTCGCTGGCTGGCCTCAGCGAAACGCGCAGTCGCTCCAGCGGCACGGCTTCCCAGCGTTCCGTGCGTATGAACCCGCCGATCAGCGCGCCGACACCGGCCCCTGCCAGCCCACCGAGTGCCGCCACGCCCAGGCATTCCCGTGTGTTGATCGCATCCTGATTCGCGGATCGATCGCACAGGCTCGTCGAGCCCCCACGGTGGACGATGACCCAGGTGCCGATCGCACCCGCCAGGAAGCCGGCAGCGGCTCCCACCCGCCCGTACGACCTGTCGCCGGCACTGACCTCGAGACGGCGGACCGATGCCAGCCGGACTTCGCGCACCGGCTCGCCATCGAGGACCAGGTTGCCGGCCTCGAGACGGAGGAACTCGCCGACGACGGCACACGAACGATCTGTGCGCTCGGAGCTGCGCGCATCGTCACCACAAGGATGGAAAAGGCGGACACGGTCGCCGCGCTCGAGGGATGGCGCCTGTGCGCGGGCCGACGGCGTCGGTGCGATCACGAGACCGGCCATCAGCCCGAGCAGCGCACACAGACCGCGGGTCCGCAGGCACGCAGGCATGGTGAGGACTCTGCGCACGCGTTCTCAGCGGCTCTCGAACGTCCACACATCGCGGAACACGCGCCCTGAACCTGCGATGCGTCCATCCTGCGACGTGAGCGCCAGTGGAACGGCGCCGACCGGCGTCACGAGCGCCCAGGTCGACCCCGACACGTGGAGGAGCGCCATGCGCTCGGGGCTCACGCCGGCGGCCTGCGCGAACATCGACTGGATCGGGGCTGGCGCCGTGATCCAGCCCGTGCCGTCCGCGAGCGTGAGGCTGCCGTTGGCCTCGTCGGCGCCGAACGTGCCCGTGAACGTGACGACGTCCGGCGTCGCCAGCGCCGGAGCAGCGTCCACATCCCGCTGCCGCCATGCCTCGATCATGAGCTTGGCCGTGGCGTGGATGTCCGATGGCCAGGAGGAGTTCGACATGATCGCGATGACCTCGCGCTGATCGGGAAAGATCGCGATCGTCGTGCGCGCGCCGCCCATGGAGCCGGAGTGGTGCAGGATGCGGCGGCCGGCGGCGTCGGTCTCGATCCGCCACACGATGCCGACGCCGGTCGGTTCGCCGGCCGCTGTGCGCTGCGTCGTCCACATCTGATCGACCAGCGCCGGCTCGATGAACCCGTTCAGATAGGCCCAGCCCATGCGGACCAGATCGGACGGTGTCGACGTCAGACCGCCGCCCGCCCACTTGTAGCTCGGGTCCTCGGGGTCCGTGATCAGCTGCGCCTCGAGGCCCGACTGGTTGTACAGCGCGGACATGTTCGGCTGCGGCTGCGTTCGCATGTCCGGCCCGGATGATGTCATGCCCAACGGCTGGAACACCTCGTCGGCGAGCACGTCGAGGAACGGCTTGCCGGCGGCACCCTCCATCGCCGCGGAGAGCAGCGTGAACCCGTGCGTCGAGTAGTGGAACTGCGCGCCGGGCGCGCCCGCACGCGGGCTGTTCCGGAACACGCCCAGCGACTCGTCCATCGTGTTGAAGTGCCGGCTCGGTTCCATCCGGTCACCGGCCTGATAGTGCGCGACGCCGGCGAGGTGTCCGGACAACTGGCGCGCGGTGATGACGGGCTCGGCCTCCCACGAGGGGACGTATGTCGTGATCGGTGCGTCGAGATCGAGCCGGCCCGTCTGCACGAGGCGGGCGAGCGCGGTCGCGGTGATCACCTTCGAGACCGACGCGCAGCGGTACCGCGTGTCGACCGTCGCCGGGGTCTGCGCCTCGACATCCGCCCAGCCCCAGGCGCGCGCGTACGCGATCTCGCCGTCCCTGAGGATCGCGACGGACAGGCTCGGCAGCCCGCCCGCTTCGATGAGCGCTTCGGCGAACGGCTCGACGACGTCGACCTGTGTGGCCTGGTCGACGGCCGCGCATGCCAGCAGCACGGCGAGCCCGCTGACCATGAGCGCGCGCGGGGCGCCGCGAAGAGTCCGGAGGGGAGCGGAGGGACGCATGAGCACGAGCCTCGGGTTGGAGGTGTGGCTGCTGGACGCGATCATCACGTCGGGCCTTACGCGCGGGCATGGCACAGGTTTCACGGCGCCGGCGCCGGACGAGGATGCGGAGGAAGCAGCGTCTCGAACCAGTGCTCGCTGGCGTCCGCGAGCGAAGCAGGGACCGGTCTTTCCTCCCGGTCAGGACCCGCGGCGCTGTGCGAACAGCCACGTGATCATTTCTCTCGAACCGTACGCCGCGTCCCAGGAGTTGTGGCCCACGCCCGGGAGTTCGGTGTAGCGGACCTGCCCCCCGGCCTCGCGCAGTGCCTGCGCAGCCCTCCGCGACTCCTCGACGGGAACGGCCGGGTCCATTTCGCCGTGGAAGATCCAGATCGGGACGTTCTTCAACCGCTGGCCCAGGGCGTGGAACGGCTCTCCGTCCTCGGCCGGCACGACGGCAAGCGGCGGAGCGACCCGCGGGATCCGGGGACTGACCCAGCCGCAGATCGGGACGACGGCCGCGAAGCGGTCTGCGTGCCGGTACGCGAGGTACCACGTCCCGTTGCCGCCCATCGACAGGCCGGTCAGGTAGACGCGCGTCGGGTCCGTCGAGAACTCGTCGGTCGTCCTGTTCAGCGCCGCCATCGCCGCTTCCGCAGGGGCGCCGGTCCACAGCGAGTCGTTCGGCGATTGCGGCATCACGACGATCGCCGGAAAGCGGTCCGGGTTTCCTCGGATGGCCGTCGCCAGGCCGACCGCCGTCTGGAACAGGCCGTCCCGTCCCCGCTCGCCGGCGCCGTGCAGGAACAGGATCACGGGCCAACGCGTCTCGGCCGAGTAGGTCCTGGGCACGTAGACCTGGTAACGGTACTCCTGACCGTTCAGCGTGACGGCCCGGTCCAGGAAACCGGTTTCGACATGCTGGCTCGCTGCGGGACTGAGTGCGACCAGCGAGAGAAGCACCGCCGAGCATGTTGCGCGCATCCGCATCCTGCCTCCCCTTTTCGAATCCGGTGTTCGAACCGGGTCCCGCTCACGCGTCACGTGCGCGCTCTTCGAGTCCCGGCCCGAACATGGCGACGATGTCGTTGACGATGATCCACAACTCGACAGGACCATCGCGGTTGGTCTGCACGGCGATGGTGGTCTCCGTCGGGACGTGGTGGATGACCAGGGTCCGATAGCCGGGCCACATGCCCGCGTGTCCGAACGATTCTCCGCCGTCGTAGATGAAGAGGCCGTAGCCGTAACGCCAGAGTTCCGCTTCCGGGCCGCGCCAGCCGGCCTCGAGCATCTGCTGCAGGCTGGGCTGCGTCACGATCCGGCCTTCGGCCAGTGCGGCGAAGAACTCGACGAGCATCGTCGGATTCGTGACCAGCCCGCCGCCGGTCCACTCGGACCTCGGATCGAGCTTCATCCTGCCGTCCTCGCGCAGGTTCCGCGCGCCGCGCGCATAGCCGACCGCCACGTCCGGAATCACCGGCCGGTCGGCTGGTCGGATCTGGCTCAAATGGTGCGGCTCGAGGATGCGCGCTCGCAGCAGGTCGAAGTACGCCCGGCCGGTCGCGGCCTCGAGGAGCCGTCCAAGCACGAGGTATCCCGCATCCGTGTAGCGGTATCCCCCACCGGCCGGAAACGCGGGCTCCCGGTCGAGCACGTAGCCGATGAGTTCGTCGACTTCGAAATGCACGCTCCCGGTGCGCAGGGCGCGCCAGAACGAGGTGAGCTTGTAGCCCATGCGTTCGGGGTAGTCCCCGATCCCGGCCGTGTGCGAGAGCAGGTGCCGCACGCGGATCGAATCGGCATTCGGCAGCCGTGCGAACCACGGCTCCGCCCCCAGCCATTTCGACGCGAGATCATCGAGCGAAAGCGTGCCGTCCTGCACGAGCAGCATGGCGAGCGCCGCGACGAACGTCTTGCCGGTGCTGCCGCCCGGCATGCCGATCGTGTCGTCCAGCGCGACGCGCGCCTCGACGTCCGCGAACCCGGTCGCGGCACGCACGATCCGGCCGTCCGACAGGCGCACCGCGGCGCGCACGCCCGGCAGCTCCAGGTCCTCGAGCGATGCTGCCAGGAGCGCTTCGAGCCAGGCCCGATCCTGCGCGACGGCATCGACCGGGAACGCGGGCAGAAGGGACAGGCACAGGATCAGCAGACTTCGGACGGGTCTCCACAGTATGCACCGACCCATGACTTGCCTCGGGTTCGGGTAACGGCGGCCTCGACCCTCCCCCCAAGATAGTCGCAGCCCCGAACGGGGTACAGCGAAGCGCAGTCCGCGCATAGGCCGGCGATCCGCCCGTGACCTCGCTCGCGAACGTATCGATGGACGCAACGCGCGCTTTACCCACGCGTGAGCTGCAGGCTGATCCGGAGGAACGCGGCCAGGACCGGTCCGTGGATCAGCGCGGCGACCGGAATCACGACCCGGAAGACCGGGCCGGGTACCCACGCCTCCTGCCTGGCGCGCACCAGGGCAAAGGCGAGGCCGGCGAGAAGCTAGCACGATCGTCTGCGCATCAGCGGTGCGCTGCGCCCGGACAGTCTACTCGAGCTGTTCGCGTATGATCTCCACGATTTCTCGCGCCAGATCGGCGGCCTGTCCGTATTTCTTCGTGCTGCCGAGCGCCCAGTCGTAACGCCACGTCGCGAGAATCCTGAATTCGGGGTCGGCGACCAGCGCGCGATAGCGGGTGACGGCATCAGCGTCGGAGCCTCGAGACAGACGCCAGGCATCGCCCTGGAAAGTCGCGAACGAACGGCCGATGGAAATGCCTGTCCTGGCCAGGAACGGGATGACCGTGGCCGCGACGAAGTCGCGAACCACCAGCTCGTTGTCGGACGTCTCTGCTGCAACCCGGGGCCAGCTGGAGATCCGACGCCGGAGATCGACGCTCCGGATCAGGGAGAGGCCGCCTGACGCGACCAGTTCATCCAGGACGGAGCTGGTCAGATCGAACGTCGGGGCGCCGACCAGCCAGCTCAGTGCATGGTCGAAGCGATCCACGGCGCGTCCGGTTCACCGGGCGAGTCGTCGAGCAACCACTCGAGATCGGATGCCGCCTCTTCATAGATCGACTGCAGTTCGCGCAGATCCTCCTCGAGATCCTCGAACTGGGCGGCCAGGTCCTCGAGGAGTAGGCACTCGGGTTGCCAGCCTTTCCAGCGCGAACGCTACCCGGGCTGCATCGATGCGCGAATCCTGCAGACACCATCGGCCGAACGTCAAGTTTCGCTCTTCAACGCCGGGGACGCGATTGACTTGCCCCTGTTCGCGATCCGCTGCATCGTTGCTCCCACTGCGGGGCCGGCCTGCGGACAGCCGCGCCGGCCACGGGCAACGCTCCTCGTTCCTGTGACACCCATGCGGCTCACCCTGACCAGTCCATGAGTCTGAATCGGCTCGCGACGGCGCTGGCCGACCAGTACCGCATCGACCGGGAACTCGGCGCGGGCGGGATGGCCACGGTCTACCTCGCGCACGATCTCCGGCACGACCGCGACGTCGCCATCAAGGTGCTGCACCCCGAGCTCGGTGCGGCGCTGGGCGGCGACCGCTTCCTGAGCGAGATCCGCACGACGGCGAAGCTGCAGCACCCGCACATCCTGCCCCTGCTCGACAGCGGCGTGGCCGACGGCCTGCTGTACTACGTGATGCCGTACCTGACCGGCGAAACGCTGCGCGCGCGCCTGGATCGCGAGCGGCAGCTGCCGATCGAGGACGCCGTCCGCATCGCGTGTGAAGTGGCCGACGCGCTGGGCGCCGCGCACGCGCTGGGCATCGTCCACAGAGACATCAAGCCGGCCAACATCCTGCTGCAGGGCGGACACGCCCTCCTGGCCGACTTCGGCATCGCCCTCGCCGTGCAGAGCGCCGGAGGCGAGCGCCTGACGCAGACGGGCCTGTCGCTCGGAACGCCGCAGTACATGAGCCCGGAGCAGGCGATGGGCGACCGCGCGATCGACGCGCGCAGTGACCTCTACTCGCTCGGCGCGGTCGCGTACGAGATGCTCACCGGCCAGCCGCCGTTCACGGGGGCGACCGTGCAGGCGGTCGTCGCGCAGGTGATGGCCGCGCTGCCGGAGCCACCGACCACGATGCGGCCGTCGATCCCGGCGCACGTCGAGACGGCCGTGCTCCGCGCGCTGGAGAAACTGCCCGCCGATCGGTTCACGAGCGCCGGGGCGATGGCGACCGCCCTCGTCTCGCCCACTCCTGCGGCCCACCCTCGCGCGTCGCCCGGAAGCGCGGCGGTTCGACGGTGGCAACGAATGACCGCTGGACTGGCCGTCCTCGCCGCGGGCCTTCTGGTCGCGCTGGTGTTCAGCCTGCTCGAACCGCCGCAAGAACGCCGCGTCGTGCGCGTCGAGGGCGAATCGGGCGGGGCCGGCAGCCTGGCATCGGTCGTCGCGGGTGCCGGCGATGGATCATCGTACGTCTATTGCACGTCCGATGGCGCCGTGCGCATGCGGCGCTGGGAGGACTTCGCACCGACACCCGTGGATGGGCCGTTCGAGGGCTGCATCGGCGCGGCGTACTCGCCCGACGGCCGCTCGATCGCGATCGTCGGGGTTCCGACCGGCCTCACGATCGCTTCCGTCCACGGCGATGCGCCGCGTCGCGACATCGCGATCGCCGAGGTGGGCGACATGGCCGTCTTCGGCGGCGGCATCGACTGGGCCAGTGACGGATCGATCTACATCGCCAGCCGGAACGGGCTGTTCCGCATCGCGCCCGACGACGGACAACGCGAACGCATCGCGCGCCCCGACTCGCTCAGCGCGTTCATCGGTCTCGACGTCCTGCCCGGTGCCACATCGGCGCTGATCGTCAGCGCACCCTCGGGCGGCGCGAGCGGTGAGACCACGCGCATCGGCGTCGTCGATCTGCGCACGGGCGAACACTCGTCCATCCTCGATGGCGTCGCCGTCCGGTTCGTGAAGCCCGGCCACCTGCTCGTGGTCGGCGGCGATGGCTCGATGAGCCTCGTGCCTTTCGATGTCGCGTCTCTCCGCCCGCAGGGCGCCGCCATCCCGCTGCCGGACAGCCTGGGCGCGGGCCAGGGCGTCGTGCTCTGGCAGCCACTCGTGGATGTGACCGACAACGGCACGCTCCTCTACTGGCGCGCACCCAACTTCAATACCGGCTACCCCGTGCTCGTCGACCGGTCGGGCAACGTCGAGGAGATCCGGCCGCGCTGGACCGGTTCGTTCCTCGTCCCGCGAATGGCCGACGACGACGCACGTTTCGCGGTCGAGCACACGGCCGATGTCGCGACGCAGGTCTGGGTGCGGGAGATCCGATCGGGAGCGTCTACACGACTGACGATGGGCGGCCTGCTCAACGGCCGGCCAACCTGGACACCGGACGGCAGCGGTGTCACGATCATCTCGGATGCGGACGGCGCGCCGAAGCTGTACGACCGGCGGCTCGACGCGGACTCGGCGATCCCGATGCCGAGCTGGGACGACCGCCCGATCTGGGCGACGCAGTGGTCGCGTGACGGTGAGTGGTTGCTGCTGCGGACCGACGACCAGGCACCGGGCAGAGGCGACATCCTCGCGGTGCGGCCGGGCCTGGACTCGGTGGCGACCCCCATCCTGAATGCGTCCGGGGTCTCGGAGTACTCGGCCGAACTCTCGCCGGACAAACGCTGGCTGGCCTACGTCTCCAACGAAGGCGGACGCTACGAGGTGCGGGTGACGCCATTCCCGGGCGGACGAGGCCAGTGGCAGATCTCCACCGGCGGCGGCACCGAGCCGGCGTGGTCACGCGATGGCCGCGATCTGTTCTACATCGCGAACGACGGCTGGCTCATGGCGGCCGAAATCGCTGCCGGCCCCGAGTTCCGTGTCCTCAGCCAGAGGCGCCTGTTCGACACGACCCCGTTCGTGATGTATGGCATCTGGAACCGCAACTACGATGTCACACGGGACGGTCGCTTCCTCATGATACGGCGCAGTGCCGATGCGACCGCGCGCATTGTCGTCGTCTTCAACTGGGCGGCCGGCATCGGCGGCACCAGGGCACGCTGATCGCCGTCACGTCGCGTCGTTGCGGGACCGGACGAGCCGCGCCGTCGCCGTCGTTGCATGCGGTGTCGAGAGCGTCAGAGGTGTGGCGTGGCGCCGGCGCGCCACGCTTTTCGGATGCCTATTTCGGTTTTCTGCCGCCTCGCATGAGAAGCGCGACCAGCAGTCCCAGGACGAAGCCGCCCCCCGCCGTCAGAACCAGGAGGAGCACGGCAGGCGCCTCACCCGTCAACCACAGGAACCGCATGTGCATGGGCCCCGTGTTCTGTACCGCGACGACGATCAGGGCAACGGCGAGCACGAGCAGGAACCATAGCTTAAAGGTTTTCATCACTTGGCCACCATAGTTTGGGCGAGTACTGCTTCGACTGCGACCGCGCGCCCGCTCCGAACCGCAAGACCCATCGCAATCAGGCCGATCCCCATCAGGGTCCCGCCGACCGGAAAGAACAGCCACGGCACCGGACTGAGAGGTGGTGGCGGCGGTACGAGGAGCAGAGCCCCCACAACCAGAGATGCGGCCGCTGCCCTGGAAAGGATGGTCGAGCGGGCCAGCGCAATGGAAAGCAGGATGAAGCCAGCCGAGAACGCGACAGCCGTGATCCCGATGATGGGATGAGGCGGAGAGAAGAAGGGGCCGGTCAGTTCGACGAGCCCGGGAGCGTTGCTCGCCAGCAGAGGCCAGACGAACGCCGTGATGATCCCCGTCCCCGTGAACATGATCGACCCGGCAAACGCCACGAAATAGCCCACGCGCTCCAGCCTGCCCGCCATGGACTGTCGCTCGGCAAAGGCCAGGAGACCAATGGATGCGAAGAACCCGCCCATGAAGTGGAAGGTGTGAGAAACGGCCCAACCCGTGGACGATCCGACCTCCGGCCCGGCGACTGT
>JBFJPA010000101.1:0-11114 GCA_041617355.1 Longimicrobiales bacterium | reverse complement strand
GGATGTCCCAGAGCCGGGGATTGACCGTGAAGAGGACCTGCCACTCGCCGTTGCGCAGGCCGCGTGCGGCTTCGATGCGAATCACGTCCCACAACAGGCCTGCGCCCACGCCGAGGCTGGGTCGCAGGCCGTCCGTCGTCGTCGTGCCCCAGTCCAGGCGAGGAGACACGCGCCGGTCCGGCATACCTGCGGCTGGTGCATCGCCGTCCAGCTCGGCGGTGAGGCCGAGGGCGGCGGTGGCGCGCACGCGCAGCCACGGCCAGGCGACATCCCGCGCGACATCGGCGTCGATCAGAGCGAAACCATCGCCCGCAAAGGAACGATAGGCATACCCCGGCAGCGTGTTGCGGCCCCCGAGCAGAAAGTGATGCTGAGCGCTGGGGAAATCACCGGAGAGCGCGATGGCCACACCGGTCGCGGCGCGCAGAGTCACGTGCGTGCGCAGATCGTCCGTCGTCTTCTGCCATGTGCCGCTTGCGCTCGGTCTGAGGAAGCCGCCTCCTTCGAACGCGCCGCCCTCCAGTTTGAGTTGGCCGCCCCAGCCGGGCTCATCGCCCTGCGGCAACGGCCGCAACAGCGAAACCTCGCCCGCGTGCAGCCAGCCGACTTCGATCGGCAACACGGCGCGGAACGGCGAGCCGGCACTGAGGGGCGCCGTGCGGCGCACGAGGGTCGCGCTGCGATGTCGCTCGCTACGCGCGCCCAACTCGAGGGTCCATGCCTCGCGTGACCACCGCAGCCGCGCGCGCACGCCGGACGCGAAGTACGGGTCGCGGTAATCGTCGCCCCATCCCAACGCCGCGATGGAGCTGATCACCCCGGCTTCTCCGGGCCGGACACCGAGATCGCGAAGCTCGTTGAAATAGCCGCCAGCGAATAGCTCCGGCCCGCCGGGCTTCCGTGCGCGGAGTCCGACGCCGAAGGAGCCGTGCTCGGGGCCCGACGCGAAGCCAGCGGACACTTCGCCGCGCAGCAAGGCGGCCGGTTCCCACGACACGCCTGCGCCGAGATACGCACCTTCGGCGCGATCGAAGCGGAAGATCTCGGACGCGCCGCCTAGGGCCAGCCGAAAACGGGGCAGGCCGCTCAGCGTAGGAAGGCCGAGCAGGCGCGCCGCTTCCGCCCGCAACTCGTGCATCTCGGGCGGCGGGGCCAGCCCGACATCCTGCAGCTCGTCGTACAGACCGCTCGGAAAGTCGAACGACCGCCGGACCGGCGCTGGCAGGGCTTCGACGCGATATCCCATGAACGTCCGCGCCGGCATGTCGAGGTTGAACTGATAGCCGGAGACGCGGAACCGTCCGAGAATGACGGCGCCCGCGACGAAGTCCAGCTCGGGAATCTGGCGTCGGATCTCGACGGACTGTTCGTGCGGCAGCCAGTACCGCCCATCCCACAAGCTGTTGTCCAGCGAGATGTTGATGTAATCGAGACGGCGATCGACGTAGGAGACCGGTGTGAACGTGAAGGTCATGCGCACGATGTCGGCCGACGCCCGATCGATGAAGACAGAGCCGACGATCGCGGGCCGGTCCGTCCGCTTCGGCCGCACCTGGATTTCGTACGCGCGAACCGGGTCTGCCGCACCCGGCAGCCGGATGGAGAGTGAATCGGCCAGTCGGAAATCGTAGATCGAGTCCGAGCCCGGTGCGGCGGGATGCGGCACGTCCGAGACCTCATCGCCGTCGCCCAGCCGGATCGCATTGCCGAACTCGTTCTGGACGACGGTCAGATGGTCGAGGTGATACCGCATGCGGTTCGGCAGCCGACTCTCGTCGCGAAGGCCGATGATGCGTTGCTTCGTCAGATCTGGCGCAGCCCAGAAGACTTCGAGCGCGATCTGGTCCGTCTTGACCAGCGTGCGCCGCTCGCTCTCGCGTCGGTCGAGATAGAAGTAGACACGACCGTCCGCACGCGCCTGGTAATTGCGCAACAAGGAATCGGCGATCGGTTCCGTTCGACGTTGCCGGGCTCGCTGCATCAACTCGATCGCGCGCGCCGCGTTCCAGTCGCCGCCGCTCGATTGGGCCCGGGCCGGTTCCACGGTCAGGGCCGACGCCAGCATTGCGGCGAGCACGCCGGCGAGGCCGGTGGCCGCGCGCCTACCGGCGAGCGATGCGCGCCGACGCGTCATTCAGCGTCCAGTCGTAATCGATGTGCTCCACGGTGTAGCCGCCGGTGCGCAACCATTCGGCCGTGGCAGCAGGCAGGAAGCGCGCCGCGAACGCGAGACTGCCGCGCTGCGCCGGATTGCCTGCGAAGCCCGACGCCGATGCATAGCGCTCGAAATCCGAGCCGAACCAGCTCAGGATCTGCGACAGTCGGACGACGCCGGCCGCGCGGTCGATTACGTTCTTCGCCGGGTCGCGGAAGAACTTCGCTGCCTGGTCGTCCAGCTGGACATCGAGCCGATCCGCGACGAACGCTTCCCTTCGAAACGGCGGACACGAGACAGCGGCGCAAACCAGCGCGAAGTGGACGCGCGGCTCATCCAGCGTCGCGCGCAGCCAGACGTGCTCGATGTCGTCGAGCGTCAGGTCCCGGCCCGCCACGCGGTGCCGAATTCCATTGAAGAAGCCCGGCACCTGCCACACCGAGTTGGCCGGCTTGAACCAGCCTCGCCAGTTCGTCAGTCGCCGACCCAGCGGATACGCGTCGATCACCTGGAGCACGACGAGCGCGTTGTACGCATTGATCAGATACGCGACCTGCGTTTCGCGCGACCAGCGATCGAATGTCGCGGAGTCCGGCTCCGCCAGTTGCGCCACGTATGTGTCCAGGGCGACTCGGTTCTCGCCAAGCTCGGCATAGCGGACACCGTTCTCGACAACGAAGCGAGCGACGATCCCGTCCCACGTCGCGTGGTCGAATTGGGCAGCGGCGGGCACGGCGCCGACGACCACGGCCAGACCGCCCACCAGCGTGGCTCTCAGAAACCGTGTCGACATTTCACCTCGCAGCGTACGTCCTCGGGCGTGCTACTACCGACGCGCGCGCGCGGTCGTTCCTGCACGTGCACTACGAGTAGCGCGGGAATCGGTGGGAAGGAAGGGGCCGACGTGAACGGTCGGTACGGCGTGGATGCAGAACGGGGCGGCCGTCGGCCGCCCCGTTCGTCTCAGTTGGCGCTCCAGAACGTGGCCAGCGCCTCGCCGTCCGGGCTCTCCCGGAGCTTCTCGAACGCGCGGTTCCGAATCTGCCGAATTCGCTCGCGCGTCACGCCCAGCAGAGAACCGATCTCTTCCAGCGTGCGCTCCTCACCATCGTCGAGACCGTAGTAGAGGTAGAGGATCTTGCGCTCGCGCTCCGTCAGGTATTTTTCGAACATCCGGTCCAGGAACTCGCGCTGCGCCTGCGACTCGACCGTTTCTTCGATGTCCTCCGCTTCGGCGCCCGCGAAGCGCTCGCCGAACGAGGCACTGTCGCGATCGCCCCGATCGATCGGCGCATCCAGCGACAGCTCCGACGCCGCGACACGCCTCAGCGCACGCACCGTCTCGACCGGCTCGCCCATCTCGTCCGCGATTTCCTGATCCGTCGGTGTCCGGCCCAGCAGCTGCGTCAACGCCGTCTCCGTCCGCGACAGCTTCACCAGATTCGAGTTCTGGTTCAGCGGGATTCGCACGGACCGCGTCTGCTCCGCCAATGCCTGTAGCACCGTCTGACGAATCCACCAGACCGCGTACGAGATGAACTTCACGCCCTTGTCCGGATCGAACTTCTTGACGGCCTTCAGCAGGCCCTCGTTGCCGATGCAGACCAGCTCGGCCAGGCCAAGCCCACGGCCCTGATATTTCTTCACATACGATATGACGAACCGCAGGTTCGCCGTGACCAGCCGCTCCGCCGCTTCCTTGTCACCGGCCCGCGCCCGCCGCGCGAGCTCGCGTTCCTCGGATGGCTCTTCGATTAGCGGGTACTTCTCGACATCGAAGAGATATTGGTCGAAAGAGTCCAAAGCACGGGAGTTCACGAACATAGGGTCGAGAATTCCTGGGATCGGGGTTTCAAAACGGAAAACAGCGAGCCGCCGCTTCTGACGATGGCCCGCTGTTCACCAGAGGATTTTGTGCGGTCGATAGCGCGTCGTAGTCCGCACCCGTTCAGTCCTCAACACGGTTCCGATCATGAGCAGACGCAATATACACGAACCGTCACGCGGATGTAACCCCTTTGCATCCGCGTGGCGCGTGCGCCGCCGCATTCGGCGGCGTGCCGCTGCGAGTTCCACAACTGTTTATGCCGCAAAGAATTGGAACGTCGTCAAGAACTGCTCTCCGCACTCGGTTGCGGCTCCGATCGGATCGAATCCAGCGTCGCCACCGCGCGGCGAAGATGCGGGATCACGATCGAACCGCCGACCACGAGGCCGACCGTCATCGCCTCCAGCATTTCTTCGTCGTTGACGCCGACTTCCGCGCAGCGCACGAGGTGGTAGGTGACGCAGTCGTCGCAGCGCAGGACAAGGGACGCGACGAGGCCGAGCAACTCCTTCGTCCGGGTCGGCAGCGCGCCGTCCTCGTAGACGCGGGAGTCGAGGGCGAAGAAGCGCTTGATGTCGAGGTTGCCGGAGTCCAGGATGCGGTGATTCATGTGTTCCCGAAACTCCCGAAACTGCTTCAATGACATAAGATTCACACCACGAGTTCTGCGAGCGCCGCCTCCGGGGCGGGCCCGTCTTTGAGGAGAAACACGGCGTACGGTTCGCCCGCCTCGAGCTCGAGCACGTCGAACATGAGTCCGCGTCGGATCTTCGCCGAGGATGCACGGGGCAACTCGATACGCCGCGAGCTGAAGAGCGCGCGGAAAACGAAGACGGGTGCGTCCCGCTCGATGACGAGCCACCCGCTCCGGTAGGCGCCGGCCGTGCGGAGGCCGTAGACGGCGGCGCGGGTGGCGCGGGGCGGGTGGACGCCTTGTGGGTCTGGGTCGACGAGTGGCCGCAGCACGGCGGGCAGCTCGGGCGTAGCCCGCCAGCGGGCCTCGCCGAAGAAACCGCGCAAACGGGCAGTGAAGGCCCGCAGGCCGAGCAGGCCGGCGCGCCAGAAGCCCGGACCGGCCACGAGCAGGAGGATGCCGGCCGATGCGGCGACGAGGACGGCGGCCGTCGAGTTGAGGAGGACGGCGAGGGCGATCGCGACGGCGACGGCGTCCTCGAGGACGCTGATCAGGAACCGGAGGACGGGCCTGGACGGCGTGCGAGCCGCGACGCGGAGGCCGGCCTTGGCGCCATGGGCGGCCAGGGTGAAGAGGGCGAGGACGCCGGCAGCGGCGGCCACCTGTGGAGCCGGGAGCAGGCCAGCCAGGGCGAGCGCGACGAGGAGGCCGACGGCGAGGGGCCGGATGAGCGTGTGGATGGCTTCCCAGACGGCGTCGACGTAGGGGAACTTGTCGATGATCGTCTCGGCCAGGTAGAGCGCGGCGGCGGAGGCAATGACGACAGGGTTCTCGAGCCCCCGCACGCCGGGCGGCAGGACGAACCAATCGAGCCGGGAGGCCAGGCCGAGGAAGGCGACGGTCGCGTACAGATTGAAGCCGCAGGCGACGGCGACGCCGGTCAGCCGACCGGCCGCGACGAGAAGAGGGCTCAAGGGCATGCGCCGCGATGTTACCGGACCGGCCGGATGAAAAAAAGGGTCCGACCCTGTACGAGGGTCGGACCCCGGACTGCCTTACGGCAGGTTCGGTCTAGAAGATCGCTTCGTCCTGACCCTTCCGGACCGGCTCCTGACGCTGGAGTGCCTGGAAGACGCAGCCTGTGACGCGGATCGGAACGTAGACCTGCCGCAGGTTGTCGACTTCCGTACGCAGCGCCCGGCTGTTTGCGAGGATCGCGTTCAGGTCGTTGTTGCGCTGAGCGCGCGCCGTGGCGAACTGCTGCTGGAACTGGCCGATCGCGCTCTGCTGAGCGTAGACCGGAACGCCATTCGCGTTGCCCAGATAGACCAGACCGCTCATCGACGAGACGCCGCCCGACGTGATGAACTCCGCCGTGTTGCGCGGCGCGAGCTGGATGCGGAACGGCGTGCCGCGAATGTACCAGTCGGCGTTCGCCGCCGTCGGCGTGTTCGGCGTCGCCTGGCTGAGCGGCACACGCTGCCCGCTCACGACCGCCAGGGTGTCACGACTCGACGGGCGGTAGACCGCGGCCACATCGACCAACCCACTGCCCTGTGCCGGATCCACCATGCAGATGGTGATGTTCTGATCCGGTGGCGGCGGTGGTGGCGGCGGCGGCGGCGGTGGCGGTGGTGGTGGTGGCGGCGGCGGCGGCGGTGCGACTGCCATCATCGGGGCGCTGGCCAGCAGGCCGAGCACGTGGATGCCGACGGTCGCCGACAGCTCGTGCGTGGTGCTCGCCAGGTTGTTCGCGCCAATGAACGAAACGTTACCGCCCTGGAACGCCGTCGTGCGGATATCGGGCTTGTAGATCCGGTCCGTCAACTCCATGCGCAGCGACCAGCGCGGCGAGAAGCGATAGTCCGTCCCGAGGCCGATGAGCGCCATGAACTTGTCGAGCTCGCCGAGCCCGTACGTCTGATTGGAGCCCTCGGGCGTGATGATCCCGCAGGCGTACAATGCAGTTGTCGGGTCGGAGCAGATGCTCGCGTCACCGGCCGGATTGATCCACTTGCGTCCCGCGCCGAGAGCGATGAAGGGCAGGTACTCTGCGCCCTGCCACGACTCGTTCGGCGTGCGAAGACGAATCAACAAGTCGCCCGAGAGCGACCAGAGATTCACGTTCGGGAACTCCGCGCTGCCCGCGGTCATCGGCCGGTCCGACCAGTTGCCGTTCGCCCGAATCCCGACCCTGTCCACGAGCCAGATCGTCAGCTGCGAGCCTGCCACGCCGCCCCAGCCCAACTTCACGCTCTCACCGCCGGTCACATCGGAACCGAGGATCGAGGTGTTGAGCGCACCGCCGCCGTTGACGCCGAGATCTACGCGCCACGGCTGGGCTGCGGCGGGCGAGGCAACGGCAGCCAGCACGATCGCGGCCGTCCCTACCCTACGTCCCAGTTGCATGCGTCCTCCTTGAGGATCGGTTCGCGGGCGGGACGCAGGGACCGCGGCGTCTCCGCCCGACGTCAGGTTCCAGTTCGGGAACGGCGCCCCTTGGCTCACAGGAACCATAAAAGGGACTCACCGGCGGGATCCCTCCAACCCGCCGGAGCGCTTGGCTCCGGCGCCACCCGGCAACAAGCGCCGGGAACTTCGGAGCGGTCTGAGACCAGACTTCGATCGTCCACCGGCGCCTTCGCCCGGTGAATAATAAGCCTCAGGCGGGCCGAATCAATACCAAAGAAGCGTTGATCCCCCCGAATCCGAACGAGTTGGAAAGGGCGACGCTCGGCGCGATCTGGCGGCCTCCGGGGCCGACGTAGTCGAGGTCACAGGCATCGTCGCCGTCCTCGAAATTCAGTGTCGGCGGCACCCATGCCCGTTCTATAGCGAGGCAGCAGATGGCCAGCTCGATCGCGCCGGAGGCACCCAGTGCATGGGCGTGGTACGGCTTGGTCCCACTGACGGGCACTCGCCAGGCGTGCTCTCCGAGGACTTGCTTGATGGCTGCCGATTCGGTCGCGTCGTTGAGCGGCGTCGACGAGCCGTGCGGGCTGATCAGGTCCACGGCGTCCGGGGCGATTCCCGCCGTGTTCAGTGCGAGACGCATGGCGCGGGCGGCCTGAGCACCATCCGGCCGCGGCGCGGTCATGTGGAACGCATCGTTCGTCGTGCCGTAGCCCGCCAACTCGGCGTAAATGCGAGCGCCGCGCGCCCGAGCGAGATCGAGCCGCTCCAGGACGAGCACGCAGGCCCCCTCGCCCATGATGAACCCGTCGCGGCTCCGATCGAAGGGCCGACAGGCGCGGCCCGGCTCGTCGTTCCGCGTGCTCATGGCCCGGATGATCGCGAACGCACCGAACGACAGCGGTGCGAGCGGAGCTTCGACGCCACCGACGATGGCGACATCCACGCTGCCGTCGCGAATCAACCGCCAGCCCTCGCCTGCTGCGATGGCCCCAGAGGCACACGACATGGCGTTCGTCGCATTCGGGCCCGACACGCCGAACTCGATGGCGATGGAGCAGCTGGCGGCCCCACCGAACGTGGTCAGAGCGACACGCGGATCGACGGCCCGCAGACCGCCGCGGTTCAGGTTGCCGACCTGCTCCTCCGCATAGGCGATGCCGCCCAGCGCCGTGCCCATCTGCACCGCGACGCGGTCCGGATCACACGACGCGAGGTCCAGGTCTGCGTCGGCGAGGGCGAGCCGCGTGGCCGCGACGCTGAACTGGCCGAAACGATCGAGGCGGCGGGCCGCCTTCGACTCCATGAATTCGTTCGGCGCGAAGCCGTCGACCTCGGCCGCGATCTGCGAGCGCCACGGACTGGGATCGAAGCGCGTGATCCGGCGAACCGGCGACCGCTCCTCGCGTAGACCCTGCCACAAGCTGGCCGCGCCGATGCCTGCCGCGGTGATGGGGCCGATTCCGGTGATCGCGACGCGCGCTGCCTCGGGTGCTTCTCCGTTGCGGCTCATGCGTGTGCCGGCCGCGACACGCGCTCGGCCTCGGCCGCGACACCCGCGAGTGTGCGCGACGCGATGAAGCTGACGAAATGCGGTGCGATCACGTGTCGCCACGCGAATCGCCCGATCAGCGGCCAGTCGGGGCCGTCCCACGCGTGGGTCAACCGAACGTGCGTGCCCCTCGCCCGTGCCTGGAACGCCCACGTGACTTCCATGCCACGGGTAATGCCGTCGACGTGCCGGTAGTGAACGGCGGGCGCGTCTTTGTCGAGGTGCATCTCCGAAACCCAGCGCGTCGGCCAGCGCAAGGGTCCGCCAAACTCCCGCCAGGCCGACATCTCGACGCGGCCTTGACCGAAGCCGTCCTTGCGGTCGAAGCGGACGTATCGGTAGTGCGGCAAGATCTCCGGCCAGCGCTCTACGTCGGCGGCAACGCGAAGACAGGCGTCCGCGGGCGCGGCCATGAAGCATTCATCCACGATGGTCATACGCAGGTCATCCATGACGGGGGAGGGCAAAGCTGAGCAGCACCGAGGGTGAAAGCAAGCTGGACGGAGGGCTCAGGTCGCCCGTCGCGGACAGCAGCGCAGAGGCGGCGTGCCGGGCGCGTCGCAGGCGACGGATGGCAAGATCGGCGACCCGCGGGTACCGCAGCACGGTATCGAGGAATCGCTGCATGCGATGGATCGGTCGGTTGAGCGAGCGAAGGGACGCGTCGTATACGGCCAACTGTTCGCGCGTCCAGATCCGGATCTCACGACGCTCGAGGATGGTCCGGGCGAGCAGTTCGGATCCGATCATGGCCTGGAGGATGCCCTGCCCCGTGAACGGGTCGAAGTAGCCGGCGGCATCGCCGACTAGCGCCCAGCCGGTCCCGGCGACCGGTCGGGTCGGCCGGTCGAAGGGCCCGGACGCGAGAAGCCGCGTCCGACTCGAGAGCAGGGGAGTCCCGTGAACGTGCGCGCCGCGCAGGCGTCCCGGCAGGGCGGGGAACGTTCGCAGCGCATTTCGGAAGAACGCGTGCACATCCGCCGCCGCGGCACGGCCGAACCGCTCGGATTCTGCGACGATGGTGAGGTTGTAGAGGTCCGGGCCGACGGGTGCGAGACCCGCACAGACGCCATCGGCCACGTGCATTTCGCCGAAATCGTGCTCCATGCGCACACCGTTCACGTGTGCGGTCAGCGACAGCTTGTGTACGCGTGGCGACCGAACCCGGGCTCCGACGCGGCGCGCGACCACCGACCGCAAGCCGTCCGCGCCGACCACGAGTCGAGGGTAAAGCTCGTGCGTGCCTCGTGCGTCACGCACGACGACGCGCGGACGCTCGCCGGGTTGGACGTGCGTGACATGGGAGCCCGTGCGCACCTCGGCACCGGCCGCGATCGCCGCGCGGAACAGGATGTCGTCGAGCGTGCGGCGAGGGAGCGCGAACGCGTGAGGGCCACCGCCGGCGAGGTCGGCGAAGCGGCTGGAGAAGCAGTGACCGGCAGGGGCGTAGACGCGCCAGCCGGCCAGGCGAGCCGGGCTCGCCGCCCGGATCTCGGGAAGGACGCCGAGGTCGTCGAGCACGCCGCTCGCTGCCGCGCTCAGGCAGTCACCACAGGGTTTGTCTCGTGGGAAGTGGTGCCGGTCGAGGAGGAGGACGGGTATGCCGGCGCGCGCGAGCCGAAGCGCAAGCGTGCTACCGGCGGGCCCGGCCCCCACGATGACGACGTCCGGCGCGGCCGCGTTGCTCACACCACTACATTGGCGGAGGGACCCGAGCGCCGGAGCGATTCCACCTGAAGATCTACTTCACGGACCATTTCGTCCTCCCGTTGCCGGCAGGCCACCGCTTCCCCATGCAGAAATATGCGCTGCTGCGTGAGCGGATCGCAGGGGCCGGCATCGTGCCGCCGCATGAGCTCGTGGTGCCGCCGCCGGCGACGGATGCGGAGCTGCTGCGGGTGCATACCCCGGCATACCTCGATGGTGTGACGCGAGGCACACTGGACGCCGGGGCCGTGCGCCGCATCGGCTTTCCGTGGTCGGCCGCGATGGTCGAGCGATCCCGGCGTTCGGTCGGCGCCACGCTCGCAGCCTGCCGTGCCGCACTCGAGGACGGCTTCGGCGTCAACCTGGCCGGTGGTACGCACCACGCCTTTCCGGATCGCGGCGAAGGCTTTTGCGTTTTCAACGACGTGGCCGTGGCGTTACGCGCGATGCAGGCCGAGACGCGCGCCGTGCGCTTCGCCGTGATCGACTGCGACGTGCACCAGGGCAATGGCACCGCCGCCGTGTTCCGGTCCGATGACGCCGTGTTCACGTTCTCGGTCCATGGCGACGGCAACTTCCCGTTCCGCAAGGAAGCCAGCGATCTGGACATCGGGTTGGCGGACGGCGACGGTGACGAAGCGTATCTGCACGCCGTGCAGACGGGCCTCGACGCCGCCGTCGGGAGGCACCGGCCCGAGCTGGTCTTCTTTCTGGCTGGCGCGGACCCGTTTCACGGCGATCGACTGGGGCGCCTGGCCGTGACGAAAGAAGGACTGAGGGCACGCGATCAGGCCGTATTCGACGCGTGCCTCGCCGCCGGCGCCGC
>JBFJPA010000100.1:0-11199 GCA_041617355.1 Longimicrobiales bacterium | reverse complement strand
TTCGCCGCCACGGTCTGTGTGGCGCGGCAGGGTCGCGTGTCGCCGCTGTACACGACCCGCCGGCCCGGCCGCGGCGGCCCCACGACATCCGCCGGCTCGATCACGCGGCCATCCACCTCAACTGACTCGCCGCGGTGCAGCCTGCCGAACAGCGGGCCTTCCGGTACGCCCAGGTCCTGCGCTCGGGCCGGATTGAAGCGGCCCAGCCGGTCGTGCTCGATGAGGGCGAAGCCGAGCGAGCGGACCCCGTGCTGGGATCGGTACGCGACGAGGTCGTACCCATCGCGCGTGAGGCGCTCGCCCGGGTGCATCTCCGCGATCCGCACCTCGAATGGGACACGGTCGATGCCGATATGGACGGCCTGCTCGAGGACGGCTGCGCCGCCGACCGGAGCCCACAGACGGATCGCGTGTTCGCGCCCTTGCAGCCCCATCGTGCGAAGCAGTCCCGTCACGCCGAGGAAATGATCGGCGTGCATGTGGGTGAGGAAGATGTCATCCACCGTGAAGCCGGTGCCAAAACGCATCATCTGGCGCTGCGTGCCTTCGCCGCAGTCGAACAGCATGAGATCGCTCTCGCGTTGGAGCGCGACGGCGCTCACGTTGCGTCCGACCGTGGGCCGGCTGGCCGCGGTCCCCAGGAACGTGATTCGGATCATCGGACTCAGGCCGGTCGGGAAACCGGGCGAGGCACCAGCCAGAGCGCGGAGTACGCGGCGTAGAGGAGGCGCGGCCAGGGCGTCAGGGCCGGCGCGACGAGCAGAAGAACCCAGAACGAGAACACGCCGAGCGATGCGAGCTGGGCGCGCCTCGCCGTAGTCTCCCGTCCGCTCGCCTCGGCGAGGCCCGTCAGGTCGCCGCGACGGGCGCGAACCTCGGCCGTTTCGCCGGCCACGAATCGGTCCACGCCCCGACCCAGGAGCCGGAACCCGGCCACGACGACCCTTCGGGCGACGGCCAGAAAACCGAGCGCGGCCAACGCGAATACGAGTACACTCATGGAGCGCAAGCTAGCCGCGCCGGTCGGCCGGCGGCAACGCGCGGGAGGTCGGATGCCGGGGGTGGGGGTCGAACCCACACGGCCTTGCGGCCCGAGGATTTTAAGTCCCCTGCGTCTGCCATTCCGCCACCCCGGCGGCTCGATCGACGGCTCGGTGGTGCTCGTGACTCAGGAACGTGCCGCAGCTCGCAACGCGGCGATGTTGTCGGCGACTCGGCCCCGGTCGTTGAAGACGGCGGCGCCGGCGACGAGCACGGTCGCACCGGCGCGAGCCACGGCGCCAGCCGTGTTCGCGGCGATGCCGCCGTCCACTTCGATGTCTACGCCGGCGCGGCCGAGACGGTCCAGCGCTGCGCGCACGGCGGCGATCCGTGCGGGACTCGTCTCGATGAATCGCTGTCCGCCGAATCCCGGGTTCACGCTCATCACGAGGACGAGATCGACGAACGGCAGGATGCCATCGAGCGAGACGACCGGAGTCGCGGGATTGATGGCGACGCCCGCATGCACGTCGCGCGCCCGAATCTGCTCGACGACGCGATGCAGGTGGACGCACGCTTCATGATGGACGGTCAACACGTCAGCGCCCGCATCGGCGAAGGCATCGATGTACCGCTCGGGCGCCTCGATCATGAGGTGGACGTCGAGCGGCAAACGTGTCGTCTTGCGCAACGCCGCGACGACGGGAATTCCGATCGTGATGTTCGGGACGAAATGCCCGTCCATGACGTCGACATGAACCCATTCTGCGCCGGCTTCCTCGGCCTCCTTGACGGCATCGGCGAGTCTGGCGAAGTCGGCACTCAGAATGGACGGCGCGATCTTGACGTCACTCATTGGCCGGGTCGCTCCAGAACGTCGGCGTCGTCGTCGTCGCGACCGACGACGACGTGCGTGGCAACCGTCAGGAAGAGGCCGGTGGCGACGATGCCCACCCGCTTCTGCGCCGCGGCCTGCAGCGCAAAGGGATCCGGAATGCCACCCGGAAACCGGCAGTCGAGAATGTAGTTGCCACTGTCCGTCGTAAACGGGCCGCCCCCTGCCGCCGTGCGAAGCGTGACCAGGCAGCCCTGTTCCTCGAGAAGCGGCACGTGGGTACGCCAGCCGAACGGAATCACCTCGACCGGAACCGGGGCACGCTCGCCCAGACGCCGGACCACTTTGCTTTCGTCCACCGCGATGATGACGCGGGCCGATGCGTCGGCCACGATGCGCTCCCAGAGCAACGCGCCGCCGAGGCCTTTGATCAGGTCGAGCCCGGGATCGACTTCGTCGGCGCCGTCGATGCAGAGGTCGAGATGGGGCCGGGCATCCAGCGAGATCAGGGGAATCCCCAGCTGGCGAGCGTACGCTTCTGTGTCGCGGGACGTGGCGACGCCGGCGATATCACGAAGACCGCCGGCAACGAGCGCCTCGCCGAGCACCTCCACCACGTGGCGCGCCGTGGAGCCGGTGCCGAGCCCGATGCGCATTCCGGACTCGACGAACTCGACCGCGCGTTCTGCGGCTCTGCGTTTCTGTGCGTTGGCCTTCGTCAACGGAGGACGTCGCCGGAGTGGGGGTCCGAGTGTTCAAGGATGGCGCTCAAGATACAGTGGCACCGCGAGGGCGCAAAGCCACACCGCTTGACAACGAACGGGGCCGCTGGCAGAGTTCGGCATGTGTTTGGCGAGCGACGTCTGGTATGCGTACGGCTTTGCGATCCCCAATGGGGGACCCGCGGCCGTTCGCGCGCGTCGGCGATCGTAAGACGACGAAGCGAGACGAACGAAGCGGGGCCTCCGGTCGATCCGGGGGCCCCACCTTCGCATGACAGAGGCGTCGAAATCGGGAGCGATTCATGATCATTGTGACGCGGGCCGGCATTACGTCGGAGGAGCTGGATCACATTCGCGAGCGCGTCGAAGCATTAGGCCTGCGCACGCACATCTCACACGGTGAGCATCGCACGATCGTAGGCTGCATCGGCGACGAGGATCGCTTGCGCAACGTGCCGCTACTGGCGATTCCGGGAGTCGACGAGGTCCTGCCTGTCCTGAAGCCGTACAAGCTTGCGGCGCGGGAATTCGCCGCCGCGCCGACGCGGGTCCGCGTCGGCGACGTGGAGTTCGGCGGACACGGGTTCGTGGTGGTGGCGGGTCCCTGTTCGATCGAGGGCGAGGCCATGGCCCTGGAAACGGCCCGGGCGGTGCGCGAGCTGGGCGCGACCGTCCTGCGGGCCGGAGCCTTCAAGCCGCGAACCTCGCCCTATTCATTCCGCGGGCTGGGCGCGGCCGGCCTGGAAATGTTGTCCACGGTGCGTCGCGAGGCCGGGCTGCCCGTCGTCACCGAGGTGCTCGATCCGCGCCAGGTCGAAGAAGTGGCCGAACACGCCGACATGCTACAGATCGGGACGCGCAACATGCAGAACTTCCCGCTGCTCACGGAAGTCGGGCGGGTGCACCGCCCGGTCCTGCTGAAGCGCGGCATGGCGGCCACGGTGACGGACCTGCTGCTCGCCGCCGAGTACATCATGAGCCAGGGCAACATGCACGTCGTCCTGTGCGAGCGAGGCATCCGGACCTTCGAGACGGCGACGCGCAACACCTTTGATGTGGCTGCCATCCCCGTCCTGAAACGGGAGACGCATCTGCCGGTCATCGCGGATCCAAGTCACGCCGCGGGTCGCCGCGAATTCGTGCCGGCGCTGGCGTACGCGGCCGCAGCCGCCGGTGCGGACGGGATCATGGTGGAAGTGCACCCTCGTCCGGAGGAGGCAATGTCGGACGGCGAGCAATCCTTGACGCCGGCGGAGTTTGCCGGGCTGATGTCGTCGCTGGAAGGATTCGTGCGGGCGGCGGGGCGAACGCTGAGCGTGACACCGGCCGTCGCCTGATTCAGCCGCCTTCGCGGTCCACCACGCGCAGGCGCGGCTCCTCGGCCTCGGGTGGAGCGGCGCCCGGGGCGGGCTCGGGCAACATGCGATCGGCCAGGAGCGCGAGGGTCTTGTAGTAGACGACTTCGGCGATCCCTTCCCTCACGCCGAGCGCGTCGAGATAGAGCTCCACGCTGTCCGGCGTGGACATCTCGCCGTCGAGGAGCTCGGTGAACTCGAGCGAGTTCTCGACGTGCGCATCGAGCACGGCGACCTCGGCGCGTGCCGCCGCCAGTTCCACGCGTCGGCGTAAATCTTCGTCGACGCGGCCACGCAAGCGGTTCTTCACGAGATCGAGCAGCGAACGCCGGCGGCGAGCGCCCCCCTCCTCCGGCTCCGGCTCGGCGGGCAACTCGGGCCAGTCTTCAGCGGCCGCTTTCTCGCCGAGCGTCGCGAGGGCGCGCGTCGTGACGACGCGGGCGTCATCCTCGGTGAGCCCAACCACCCGGGTGTAGATCCCCACGGTCTGGCCGTACGGCAAGCGCTCGCCGGTGAGACGGACCAGAGCCAACGCGTGACGCACATGGGTGGCGAGCAGCCGCTCCTGGGCGAGGGCTACAGCGAGCTCGACTCGGCGGCGAACGGCCTCCGAAAGGTCCCGATTTGCGAACAGGTTCTTCAACGCTTCCAAGCGCAGACCCCCTCCGTTGCGCCCCGCCGGAATCTCCTATCGCGAGGGCGAACGGGCAACACCGCCCTCAGCCGAGAGCCAGCCGAGCCGCCACGAGCTGGGCCTGCACGGACGCCCGCCCGGTCCCGCCCGCGACGTTCCTCGCCTCGACGGATCGTTCCGCACGGATCGCCGGCCGGCCACCCGAAAGGAACGCTGGATGGGCGAGCGCCCAGGCGGAATCGGGAAGCGCGGCGAGCGTCGTGCCGGCCTCATCCGCCTGCCGCAACAGACGGCCGACGGCACCGTGAGCTTCCCGGAACGGAACGCCCCGGCGGACCAGTTCGTCGGCGAGGTCGGTCGCGAGCAGCGCCTCGGCTTCGGCGGCGGCGGCGAGGCGGTCGGTGTCGATGCGCAGCCCGGCAACCGTCTCCCGCGTGACCGGCAGTAACGCGCGCAGCGCATCGACGCAGGCGAAGAGAATCCGTTTGTCTTCCTGCAGGTCCTTGTTGTATCCGGATGGGATGCCCTTGAGCATCGTCAGCGCCGCCATCAGCTCGGCAATGAGGCGGGCCGACAGTCCGCGCGCCAGCTCGAGGCCATCGGGGTTCCGCTTCTGCGGCATGAGGCTCGACCCCGTCGTGTAGGCCTCCGGCAATTCGAAGAACGCGAACTCTTCGGTCGAGAAGATGATCAGGTCTTCGGCCAGCCGGGACAGGTGCGTGCCGACCATCGCACAACAGAAAGCGGCTTCCGCGATCCAGTCGCGATCGCCTACTGCGTCGAGCGAATTGGGCGAGACGGAACGGAACCCCAGCAGCTCCTTCAGCAGATCTCGATCGACGGCGAATCCGGAGCCGGCGATGGCGCCCGAGCCCAAGGGCAGGACGGCGACCCGCTCGAGCGCGCCGTGCAGGCGACGGCGGTCCCGCTCGAGCGCCCAGAAGTGCGCGAGCAGCCAGTGGGCCGTGCGCACGGGTTGCGCGCGACGCAGGTGCGTGTACGAAGGCATCAACGTGTCGATGTGTGCTTCGGCCTGCGTGGCCAGTGCGTCCTGCAAGGCAGCAAGCTCGCCTTCGACCCGGCCCAGCGCGCGCATGGCCCACAGCCGCGTGTCCGTCGCGACCTGGTCGTTCCGCGACCGGCCCGTATGCAGCTTGCCCGCGACCTCGCCCACTTCTTCGTAGAGAAGTCTCTCGACAAGCGTGTGGATGTCTTCGTCGGGAGCACCGGCCGCGGCGCCGCCCTCGAGCCGAGCATGGACGGCGAGCAAGCCGGCATCGAGGCTGTTTGCTTCGTCCGCCGTGAGAACGCCCGCTCGCTCCAGCGCCTTCACCCACGCGCGGCTGCCCTCCACATCCTCTCGCCAGAGACGCTGATCGACCGGCAGACTTCGATTGAGCTCGTCCAGTGCAGGCGCGGGACCCGTCGCGAAGCGGCCGCCCCACAAGCGATGGGCGGCGCCGTCCTCCGTCACGCGAGCACCTCCCGCACGATGGCCAGTCCCTCGTCCAGCTCGTCCGGTCGGATCACGAGTGGCGGGACCAGGCGGATGACGCGCTCGCCGGCCGTCACGAGCAGCAGCCCGCGCGACAGGGCCTCTTCGACATACGGCCCGGCAGCGCGGTCCAGCTCGATCCCCCACATGAGGCCGCGGCCGCGCAGCGCGACGACACGCTCACTGTCCCATCCCCGCACCGTCGTGCTCAGCCGGCGACCCATGGCGACGACATGAGCCAGCAGCTCGGGGTCCGCGATCCGCCGCACGACTTCGAGCGCCACACTCGCGACCAGCGGACCCCCGCCAAAGGTCGTCGCATGGTCCCCGGGCTTGAGCGCTGCGGCGACCCGTTCGGTGAGCAACGCCGCACCCATCGGCAGGCCTGCGGCGAGCGGTTTCGCCAGCGTCATGATGTCCGGCGTGACGCCCGCGACCTCGTGCGCGAACAGCGTGCCCGTGCGGCCCAGGCCACACTGCACCTCGTCGAAGATGAGCAACGCGCCGGCCTCGTCCGCGAGTGCGCGCAGCCGCGCGAGCGCTTCGCTGGAGATGACGTTGACGCCACCCTCTCCCTGCACGGGTTCGACGATGATGGCCGCGGTCTTCTCCTTGCTGACCACGGTACGAAGGGCCGACTCGTCGGTGAGGTCGACGATGTGCGAACCGGGCATGACCGGCATGAAGGGCACGCGATACGCCGGCCGGTCCGTCAGCGCCAGCGTGCCCATCAGCCGGCCATGGAATGACCCTTTGAAGGCGACCAGCTCGTGCTTCGCCTCGCCGCCCATCTCGCGCGCATAACGGCGCGCGAACTTAATGGCCGCCTCGTTCGCCTCGGCGCCACTGTTGCAGAAAAAGACCCGGTCCGCGAACGAGCGCGAGACAAGCTCGGCCGCGAGTTCCTCGGCTGGCGCCGTGCGGTACAGGTTCGACGTGTGCACCAGGCCGCATTCCAGCGCCGCGACCAGGGTCGATGCGATCCCCGCATCCCCATAGCCGAGCGCGTTCACGGCGATGCCGGCCACGAAATCCAGATAGGCCCGGCCATCCTCGTCGATCAAACGGCAGCCCTCGCCCGCCACGAACAGGGGAGCCGCCGGCTTGTAAACGCCCAGCAACGCCGACTTCGACGCCGCGACCGCTGTCAGCGACACAGGTTCACCTCCTCAACGCTCCACATTGGGTAGATCCTCGCGTCTTGCCCCGTTCAAAGGGGCAGGCCATCGCCTTCCCCATAGCCCAGCATCAAGTTCGCATTCTGCACCGCCTGCCCCGCCGCACCCTTCAACAAGTTGTCGAACGCCGCGACGCAAAGGACCATCGGTGTCCTCATGCGCTCCACGGCCGCGACGCCGAGCGCGGCGGTGTTGTGGCCAACGACATCCTTCAGCGATGGCAGCCCGTTTTCGAGTACGTCGACGAACGGCTCTTCCACGTACGCTGCCCGCATCGCCGCCAGAACATCCGCCGCGTTCACACCGCGTCGAACGGGGACGTAGATCGTCTCCAATATCCCTCGCCGGACCGGCAACAGATGCGGCGTGAACACGAACGCTGGCGCCGTTCCGCCCGCGAGCCGCGCCAACCCCGCTTCGATCTCCGGGACGTGCCGATGCGTGTTGCCGACCCCGTACGCACGGTAATCCTCGGCGACTTCGCCGAACAACATGTCCCGCTTCGCCGCGCGTCCCGCTCCCGTCACGCCCGACGCCGCATCGATGATCACCGGGTGCTCATCGTCCAGCAGCCCGGCCCGCAGGATCGGCGCGAGCGCCAGCAGGATGCCCGTCGGGTAACAGCCCGGATTCGCCACCAGGGCCTGCCCCTGAATCGCCGCCCGCCACAGCTCCGGCACGCCGTACACGGCGCCCGCCTTTCCGGCGCGCAGATCCGAAGACAAATCGACGACCACGGCTCCGCTGGCGCGCGCGCGAAGCGACCACACCTCCGATTCGCCGTGCGGCAGACACGTGAAGACGACACCCACGTCGTCGAGCGGGACCGCTTCGGCCGACACGTACTGCATGGACGTGCCAGGTACACGTCCGCCCGCCTCGCTCTCGGAGCTCGCCCACTCAAGCGAAAGGCCCGGGTGCCTCTTCAGCAGCCGGACCACTTCTTGTCCCGTGTACCCGGTCGCGCCGAACACGGCGGCGGGCATCGTATTCTTATTCATATTCTGCGAATAAGAATCCATCGCGACTCCTGCCCTGTCAAGGGGTCATCCTCACATGCGTGGCCGGCAATCCGGGGGCGAATGCCCGCGCCGTTCGCCGGCGAATGGATATGCACTTCGACCCCGTGGATCCTACGAGGCCGATCAGCGGATGCAAGGGGATCACGGCGAACCGGCGAGGTCCTCGATGCGACGCTGAACGGTGGCCAGGTGACGAGCGTCGCGGAGGACGAGGAGGATGGTGTCGTCGCCGGCGACGGTGCCGAGGATCTCGGGCCATTCCTCGAAGTCGATGGCCTCTGCGACGGCCTGGGCCCCGCCCGAAAACGTCTTGACGATGAGCAAATTGCCGGTCCCCTCGGCGCCGACGAAGAGAGCGGGCAGGAGCCGATCGAGCGCGGGGGTGAGGTCCCAGGCTTCGGGCGGAAGTGTGTAATGGTGGCCTTCCGTGTCCGCGACCTTGATGAGGCGCAGCTCGCGGACGTCGCGCGAGAGGGTGGCCTGGGCGACGTCGAAGCTGCGTTCGGCGAGGAGCTCACGCAGGTGCTCCTGGCTGGTGACGCGGTGCAGCTGGATGATCTCGCGGATGGCGAGGTGGCGTGCGGTTTTTCCCATACGGGCGACGATGCGCACGCTGGCCAGTGGTCGTCAAGCGGCGGGGATCGGGTAGAGATAGCCGAGGACGGTGCCGAAGACGAAGCCGGCGGCGAAGAGACGGAGCAAGTGAACGGAGCCGACGCGGTTGCGTTGCGGAATCGCGCGCACGGCGGAGGCGATGCCGTGTGCGGTGCCGAGGATGGCGCCGGCGCCGATGTCGGCGCGGCCGAGCGCCTCGAAGGCGAGGCCGTAGAGCGGGGCGAAGACGAAGAGGCCGAGCACGACAGCGGCGATCCAGCGAGGTCTGGCGCGTACGCCCGACCTGTTGGCCGCGCGGGCGGGCAGAACGAACGCAGCGAGGAGCGAAGCGGCGAGGCCGCACCAGGCGAGAATCGGCCAGGCCGGTGCCGTGAGGAAATCGAAGATCGCGTCCACGGGCAAGGTCTTAGCGTGAGCCGCGCAAGATGGCAAGCGTGCCCGGCCGGCGTTAGGATTCGGCACGCAGCCTGGCAACGCGAAACGGGAGGATGGGATGGCGTTCGGCCTGAGGGCGGAGGACGGCGAACCACGTCTCAGCTACGGTAGCTACTTACACGTGCCCGAGCTGCTGCGCTTGCAGCGGTTGCAGTCGGATCCGGCGCAGCACGACGAGCTTCTGTTCATCATCGTGCACCAGGTCTACGAGCTGTGGTTCCGTCAGTTGCTCCACGAGCTGGACTCCGTCGTGGAGCGGCTCGATGCGGGCGACCCACTCGGCGCGGGCCGGCTACTCGAACGGTGCACGGAGATTCAGCGGGTCCTGATCGCGCAGATCAAGGTCCTGGAGACGATGACGCCGAACGATTTCCTGGAGTTCCGGGACCGGCTCATGCCGGCGAGCGGATTCCAGTCCGTTCAGTTCCGCTGTATCGAGTTCCGCTGCGGATTGAGGGACCCCTCGCACCTGGCGCATCACGCGCCGGATTCCGTCGAGCACGCGGCGCTGCAGCGGCGTCTGGAGGAGGCGACGCTTGGAGAGCGTTTCTACGCGCTGCTGCAGCGCCGGGGGTTCGTTCTGCCGGAGGGCGCGGAGCCGGATACACGTGAGCGGCGCGTGCGTGAGCTGACGCGGCTGTACCACCAGCCCGAAGCGCACTACGATCTCTACCTGCTCGCCGAAGCGCTCATCGGGTTCGACCAGATGTTCGGCCTCTGGCGACTCCATCACATCGAGATGGTCGAGCGCATGATCGGCGCCAAACCCGGCACGGGCGGAAGTGAGGGCGTCGCGTACCTGCGACGCACGCTGGGCCGTCGTTTCTTTCCGGAGCTCTGGGAGTTGCGCAGCTACCTGAGTCGGAGGTCGGCGAGCGGCGTCGATTCGCCATGAGTGCCGGAGGGTGCTCTACCGACCCGGAACGAGGCTGGCGAGCCGGCCGAGCAGCTGGGACACGGCGCGGTTCGAGAGAAGTCAGTTGCCGAGCGCCTGGTAGACGAGTTGTTGGAACTGCGCTTTGAAATCGATGCTGCGATTCGGATAGATCTGCACCATGAAGATGCCGATGAGATCTTCCTTCGGATCGATCCAGAACGAAGTCCCATAAAGGCCCTCCCACCAGTAGGTGTCGAGCGAGGTCGGTGCGCCGTTGACGGCTTCCTTGACGGCGAAGCCCAGGCCGAAGCCGTAGCCAGTGCCGGGCCCGGGCACGTCGCCGAGGTGGTCGGTGGTCATCAGCTCGATGGTCTTGCGGCCGAGCACGCGCACCCCGTCCAGCTCGCCGCCGTTGAGCAGCATCTGTGTGAAGCGCGCATAGTCGTGCGCCGTAGAGGCGAGTCCCGCTCCACCCGAAGACAGCGTCGGTGGCGCGCACGCATCGGGCCCCGTGTTCTGCGTCAATGCCAGCTCCGGCCCGGCGTGGCGGTAGGCGAGCACGGTCCGGTCGCGCGCGGCCGCGGGAATCCGGAAATCGGTGTCGCGCATGCCGAGCGGCGTGAAGAGGCGAATGCGCAGGAACTCGTCGAACGGCATGCCGGAAACGACCTCGACCAAACGGCCGAGCACGTCGGTCGACATGCTGTAGATCCAGCGGTCGCCGGGGTGGGCGCGCAGCGGCAGCTCGCCGAGTCTGGTCATCATGGCATCCAGGTTTTCGGCGGCGAAGAGGTTCGCGCGCAGGTACAGCGAATCGACCGGCGAGTTCGAGAACAACCCGTAGGACAGTCCCGACGTGTGCCGTAGCAGGTCCTGAATCGTAATGGGACGTCGCGGGCGCTCCGTCTGCAGGTTTGCCGTCGTCGCGCCGTCCTCGATGCGCGCGACCTGTGCGCGGCCGAGCGCTGGGATGTAGCGGCCGATCGGATCGGTGAGGGCGAGCTTGCCTTCCTCCCACAACATCATGACGGCGACGCTCGTGATCGGCTT
>JBFJPA010000099.1:0-11220 GCA_041617355.1 Longimicrobiales bacterium | reverse complement strand
GCCGCCGTCGCCGCGGCGCGATCGACGAACAGGCGGACGGCTTCGCTCCTGGCCGCCTCCGCCGCCGTTGCCGCGGCAGGTCCGGGCAAATCGAGCGGAAGGAGCGGGTAGACGCGCTCGCCATCCACGGCCAGCGGCGCTCGACTCGTGACCAGGAGGGCCAGCCGGGGACACGCGGCGGAGAGCCGGGAGACGAAGGGGGCGGCGTCGAGCAGATGCTCGAAGTTGTCGAGCACCAGGAGCCCGTGGGCGTCTCGCAGGCGGTCGGCGAGCCTGGTCGCGGGGGGAACGGCCCCGGCATCCCCGAGGCCAAAGGCGTGGGATACGACCGACGGCACCAGCGCCGGATCGGCGACCGGAGCCAGGGTTACGAACGCCGCTCCGCTGTCGTACCGCGGTGCGACGACCCGGGCGACCTCGAGCGCCAGCCGCGTCTTGCCCGTGCCGCCGGCGCCGGTCAGCGTGACCAGCCGGTGGGCGGCGAGGAGGTCAGCCACCTCGCGCACCGCCCCGTCCCGGCCGACGAAGCTCGTGGCCGTCGAGGGAAGGCCCGCGGCGAGGCCACGGCTCGAGGCGCTCGCGGCGTCATGGTGCAGCATCGCCTCGAGGTCGGTGGCGACCGCGTCGGCGCTCTCGTAGCGCGACTCCACGTCCTTCGCCAGGAGGCGAAGCACCAGGCGCTCGAGCGCGGGCGACACGGCCTGTGCCGGCGTGTCGAGCGGGGGCGGGTCGCGGTTGAGAATGGCGTCGGCCGTGAGCCAGGGGGTCGCCCCACGGAAGGGCTGGGACCCCGTCAGCATCTCGTGGAGCACCACGCCCAGCGACCAAAGATCCGTCCGGTGGTCGACGTCTCTTCCCAGCGCCTGTTCCGGCGACATGTAGGCGACAGTGCCGAGCGCCGGCCTCGTCTCGGCCGCGTCGGGCTGCGCCAGCTTCGCGATCCCGAAGTCGGCGATCTTGACGGTGCCGTCATCCGCCAGGAGCAGGTTGGCGGGCTTGATGTCGCGGTGGACGATGCCCTTGGCGTGCGCCGCAGCCAGTCCGCGCGCCACCTGCAGGGCGAGCGCCATGGCGCGGGCAGGCGCCTGCGGACCGCCGGCGAGCAGGCCGGCCAGCGAGTCGCCGGGATAATAGGCCATCGCGATGTACAGATGGCCCTGCGGGGTCTCGTCGATCTCGTGGATCGTGGCCACGTTCGGGTGGTCGAGGCGGGCGGCGGCCCTCGCCTCCCGGACGAAACGCATCTTGGCCGGCGTCTCCAGACCGGCGAGCGGGCGAAGGAACTTGAGCGCGACGTCGCGTCGAAGCTGTTCGTCGTGGGCCCGACAGACGATGCCCATCCCGCCCTGACCGATCGGCTCGACGATGCGATAGCGGCCAATGCGCTCGCCCGGCCGAAGCCGGAGTGAGTCCGGGAGGGATGCGTCCTCGGGCAGGGGCTCCAGGGCGGGCGTGGCAAACGCCGCCGCGGTCCCGTCGAGGAAGGCCGGGGCCCGGGCCTCGGCGTCGAGCAGGGCCTCGACGTCCGACCGGAGCGCGTCGTCGCCGCCGCAGGCGTCGCGAAGCAGCGCATCGAGCGCCGCCGGTTCCAGATCGAACGCACGATCGAGGATGTCTTCGATGCGGCGCCAGCGCGCGGGGTCCACCGGTCAGCCCAGGTCGGCGAGCTCGTGGGTGAGCCAGGCCTTGGCCTTGCGCCAGTCGTTCCGCACGGTGCGGTCGGTGACGCCGAGCGTCTCCGCGATCTGCTCCTGCGTGAGCCCGCCGAAGAACCGGTACTCCACCACCCGAGCGAGGCGTTCGTTGAGCGCCTCGAGGCGGGAGATCGCCTCGTCAACGGCCCGGATCAGCGCGCCACGATCCTCGATCGGAATGTGCTGCTCCTCGAGGCTCAAGATCGGCCGCAGGCCGCCCCGCTTGCCGGCCGCGTGGTGCCGGAAGTGGTCGACCAGCACCTGGCGCATCGCCCGGGAGGAGAGGGCCAGGAAGTGGGCCCGGCCGTTCACGTTCGGGGTGGACCGGTCGAACAGCTTGACGTACGTCTCGTGGACGAGGGCCGTGGTGTCGAGCGTGGGAGATCGCCAGCGGCGACGGAGCTGCTGGCGGGCGAGCCGGCGCAGCTCGCCGTAGATGCGGTCGTACAACGCACTCCGCGCGACCTCGTCGCCTTCGCAGGCCTTCAGGAGGAGCCGCGTCGTGTCGTCTGGCATGGTGCCTTGTCTTCCCGCTCCGCCCGAAACGTGCCGCTTCGAGGCTGCCGAGCGCCGTTTCCCGGTCTTTCGGTCGAATCCGTGATTCTGAGTGAGGCCCGAAGGCGACTCGGGAGCTTGCCGTCCGCCCTCGACCCTGTGGAGAGTCAGTAGAGGAGCATGACGCGATCGGGCGTAACCGAGACAATGTGGCCATCGAACGCGCTGCGGACGGCGGCGATCAGTCGGAAGTCTGTCGATCGAACCGCTAGTCCGGCAACCATCCCCGGGAATTCACCGCCGAGGGTTCCGCCCGTCCAGACCTGCCATCGGTATTCGTAATTGTCTCGCGCGAACGAGAAGTCGGCCGGCAATGCGCTTCCGAGCCCGCCAGGCAGGACACCCCAGTCGTGGCTCGCCGGCAATGTCGCGTGGGTCGCGTGGTGAACGAGCGCCGAAGCGCGGACGAGCGCATGGTCGTTCAGGATGTCCGTGGCGGCGGCGCGCAGCCGGGCTTCCCGATGGAAAGGCAGCGCGATCGTGGCCAGGGTCCCGAGGATACAGACGACGACCACCAGGTCGGTGGGCGTCCAGGGCCTTGCCTTCATCGACTGGTTCCGACGCCGAGCCCTGCGGCGAACGGAGCCTTGTCCTGTCCCTCGCGATATGTGATTCGCAGCCGATCATGGGCGGCCTTCAGCACGTACCGATTCGCTTCGATTCGGTAGGAGACGCCTTCGATATCCACGCCGAGCTCGGTGAGCGAGGCCGGAAGCACGCCGTGGTTCCGGCGGTGGTCGTCGAGGGAGTTCGCGATCAGATAGAGTGCCGCACGCGCAGAGGTTTCCGCCTCGGCAGCCGGTACGACGGGCAATGCGGTCGCGCGTACGAAACTCCACACGCCGAGTGCGCTGATCGCGACGAGCAGGACCGGCAAGATCCGGTAACGACGACGTCGTGGGAACCTGCGATGAGCACCGTCGTCAGACACGACCGTCTCGGAAACCGGCGGCGGCATTTGCGGATGCCGATCACGGTCGAAGGCCGATGTGTCGATCCGGAACCCGCCGGGAACCAGGTCCACCTTGCGCATCAACACTCGCTGTTCGTTCACGGAAGCCGCCTCGCTTCGTGCCGCGTTCGTCATCCCAGTTATCGGCAGGGCAGGCTCGTTCCCTGAACGAGCGCCGGATCCGTTGTGCCCCGGCTACCGTCGCCGCACTTTCCCCGCCCCGACCACGACTGGAATCTCCTGCTGGCCCTGCGACTCGCTGTCCTGGTCTTGCTCCCCATGCCGCCCGCAGTTCGACCCTGCCGACTGTGCGATCGACCCCCTTGATCTGGTCTGGAAATTCGCGGGGCTGCATTCTAATGCGCTCGATCTGCTTCCTTCCTTCCGGAGGTCCGCATGCCTGATATCCCCAAAGGGCGTTTTGTCTGGTACGAGTTGATGACGACCGATCCGGATTCCGCCAAAGGCTTCTACCAGAACGTCGTCGGTTGGGGCACCGCGCCCTTCGAGGGCGGACCTGAAGGGATGCCGCCCTACACCATGTGGTTGAATGGCGAAACGCCCCTCGGCGGTCTCATGGAGTTGCCCGAAGAGGCCCAGAAGCAGGGCGCCCCGCCGCACTGGCTCGCCTACATCGCCACGCCCGACGTCGAAAAGACCATCGACCGCGCGACCTCGCTCGGCGCCAGCATCGTCATGCCGATCATGGAAATCGAAGACGTCGGGCGCATGGCAATCCTGAAGGACCCGCAGGGTGCCATGTTCGCCGCCTACACGCCCTCCGGTTCGCCGCCCGCGGGGGATGGCCCGCCCGAGACCGGCGGGATCTCCTGGCACGAGCTCGCCACCACCGACTGGAAGGCCGCCGACAAGTTCTACGGCGACCTCTTCGGCTGGAACGACGCCGGCGACATGGACATGGGCGAGGCCGGCACCTACCACATGTTCGGAAAGGGGGAGACCCCGTACGGCGGCATGTTCAACAAACCGCCCGAAATGCCCGCTCCCCCGCACTGGCTGCTCTACGCCAAGGTGTCCGACCTCGGCCAGGCGATCGACAAGGTCCGGAAGGGCGGCGGCCAGATCCTGAACGGCCCCATGGATGTGCCCGGCGGTGAGGTCGTCCAGTGCCTCGACCCCCAGGGCGCCATGTTCGCCCTCCACATGGAGAAGGATGCCTGAGGCCTTGGCGCCCCCGCGCCGCTGACGGCGGCGCGGGGGGCGCCGGCGGCCCGGGTTGCGGGGCGCGGGCAGGGGCAGAGGCGCGTAACCCCGTGCACGTGCAGCGTGCACGGACCCGTGCCCGCCCCTGTAACCCTGCACCCTGACCCCTCCCCCGTTCCCTCTCCCTTTCCCTCTCCCTTTCCCTTTGTTCCATCCCTGTTGACACAAGTCTCGGCCCGCTTGTATCATCCACCCTGATACAAGGAGGCGCCATGAAGTACAACTTCACCGATGACGTGCGGCGGGCGCTGGCGGAGGCGAGGAACGAGGCGCTGCGGCTGAGTCACGACTATGTCGGAACGGAGCACGTGCTGCTCGGGTTGCTGCGGTTGCCGGAGTCGAGGGCGGCGGGGGTGCTGGAGGCGCTGGGAGCGACGCCGGAGCGGGTGCGGAGTGCGGTCGAGAGCATGGTGCGAAAGGGCGCCGCCGCTCGGCCGGGCCGAGGCCCGGACCTGCCGTACACATCGCGGGCGAAGAAGGTGCTGGAGTTCGCGATGGATGATGCGAAGCGAACGGGTGCGGCGTACGTGGACACGGAGCAGTTGCTGGCGGGGTTGCTGCGTGAAGAGAAGGGCATCGCGGCGCAGGTTCTGAACGCACTGGGCGTGACGGTTGACGCGATGCGTGCGGCGGTCGACCGGATTGGCGATGGTGCGCCCGCGCCGAAGGCGGCCGCGGATGCGTCGCGCCCCGTCTGGTTTCTCGAGATCGACGCGTCGGCCACAGCGCCGATCTACGAGCAGATCATCGCGGGTGTCGAATCGGCGGTCGCGACGGCCCGGTTGGAGCCGGGCGAGCGGTTGCCGACGGTGCGTCAGCTGGCGGACGAGCTCGGGCTCGCGCCGGGAACGGTCGCACGTGCGTACTCGGAGTTGGAGCGACGCGGCGTGATCGAGACGGCGGGCGCGCGGGGCACGTTCGTGGCGGCGCGATCGCGAAGCGCCGCACCTGCGACCGAGCTGGAGGGTCTGCTGCGGCCGGTCGCCGTCGCGGCCTTTCACCTGGGTGCGACGGCGGATCAGTTGCGAGGTGCGCTGGAGCGCGCGATGAAGGGTATCCTGCGAGGGCTGCTGTGATGGGAATGCGCTCCTTTCGTTCGGTTGCCGCACTGTTTCCTGCGATGTGACCGTCGATTCACCGCTGCGGTGGAAATCCTGACGTCGGACCGGCCGATTTCCGACCCGCCCCAACCGATTCCCACGTAGCTTGACGATGCCGGCTCGATTTGCGACGTCCTCGGCGGAGTGTGAGAAAGGGGTGAAGATGTCGGGCGAGCTGAGAGGGATCCTGGTCGCCACCGATCTGAGTCCGGCATCGGATGACGTCGTCACGCACGCGGCGGTCATCGCGAAGCATACGGATGCTGCATTACACGTTCTTCACGTCGTTGAAGGGCCTCCATCGACGCCGGGCTTGCCGCGTCAGACCCAACCGATCGAGAAGGTGCGTGCTGCGGAGAGCGCGCTGCACGAGCAGCTACTGCGCTGCGCTTCTAGCGTGGTCGTCGCGACACAGGAGGTGCGAGTGGGCGTGCCGCACGCGTGTATCGCGGCACGGCAAGGGGAGGCTGCGGCGAACCTGATCGTCATCGGTCCGCACGGTGGGCGCGGAATGCGTGCCCGTCTTCTCGGCACGACCGCCGATCGTGTCCTGCGCGAGGCGGAGGTTCCCGTGCTCGTCGTGCGGAAGGGCCCGCCGCCGCCGTGGACGGGCATCGGTGTCGCGACGGATCTGTCCGTTGCGGCCGGTCGTGCGTTCGCGCTCGCGACGCACTGGGCTCCCGCCTTCGGCGATGCGGACGCGGCGCCCGAAGTCACGCTCGTGCACGTCGGCTGGACGGTGGATCGAGCCAGTGATCCCGGTCACGCCAAGCGTGTCGCGGCGACGCTGCGGCGTGATGCGGAGCAGGCGGAATCCCGCGGCATCGTCACGCACACGGAAGTGCTGTGGGCGACGGAGCCCGTGCAGGCGCTCGTGCGTTGGGCGAAGCGACGCCGTGTCGGCATGCTCGTGGCCGCGTCCCACGGACGAGGTGGCTGGCACCGCGCGTTGATCGGCAGCACGGCCTCCGCGCTCGCGCGACACTCGCCGTGTCCGGTGCTGATGGTGCCGACGGATGGCATTCGTGCCGAGCCGCGCCAGCCGGCGCTCGACCGTGTCGTCATTGGAGCGGACTTTTCTGCACCATCGAATGCGGCTGCCGCGTGGACGACCCGTCATTTCGCGCCGGACGCCGTGCACGTATTCGCGCACGCGGTCGACGTGATGGAGCCGCCGGCTTTCCTCGACCGCGGCACGGCCACGCGGGCTGAGCTGGTCGAGGGTGCGCTGGCACAGTCCGAACGGCGGATGCGCGAGCTGACGGCGCGACTCGAGTTGCGGCATCCGCGCGTCGAGCTGCGCGAGGGCAAGCCATCCGACGTGCTCGGCGCGGTCGCGCGCGAGTTCGAGGCGGATCTCGTCGTGGTCGGCGAACACACGCATCCGCGCGGCGTGATGGGTGTGCTCGGCTCGACGGCGGAGCGGCTGGTCCGGTGCGGGCCCGTGCCGGTACTGCTCGCGCGCGCCGTGCCGGAGGTCGCGCCGCGGCGCGTGCTCGCCGCCATGGATACGTCGCTCCACTCGAATGCGGTCCTCGCCTGGGCGCACTGGCTGAGCCAGCGGTTCGAGGCGGAGTTGGCCGTCTGTCACGTCCTCAATCCGGCGTTCCTCGGCCGCGCACACCTCATCTCCGGTATCGCCGCGGGCCGCCGTCTCGAAGATCGCTACCGAGCGCAGGGCGAAGCGTGGGTTCGCGAACTGCTGGAACGGCGGACCGAGAGCTTCGACTCCGCCGAGGTGCTCGTGCCCATCGGCGATGCCGGTTACGAGATTCTCGCCACACAGTCGCGGAACGGCTTCGATCTCGTCGTCATGGGAAGTCGCGGTGAGGGTGCGGTCGCGCGCGGATTGCTCGGCAGTGTCGCGAGTGCCGTGCTGCGCGGTGCGACATGTCCGGTGCTGATCGTCCGCCACGGCGAATGCCACGAGCCGTGACACCGCCGGCGGCGCCGGCGATCATCGAGGCGCCGCCGCGGCCCTGGCACGTGCTCGAGGTTGCCGACGTCCGCGTCGTCCTCGACAGCGATGCGCGGGGCCTGTCCGACGCCGAGGCGGCGCGTCGGCTACGCGAGTTCGGTCCCAACGAAGTCGAATCGGAGCCGGTCACGCCGTGGTGGGTCCTGCTGCTCGGCCAGTTTCGTGACCCGCTCGTCTACATCCTGCTGATCGCCGCCGGCGTCACACTCGTGCTCCGCGACTTCGCGGACACGGGCGTCATCCTTGCCGTCGTCATCCTGAACGCGATCATCGGATTCACGCAGGAGTTGCGGGCTCGCGAGGCGATCCAGGGCCTGGCCCGGCTCGCCGCGCCACGCGCGGATGTCCTGCGGGATGGCAGGACGCGCACCGTGGACAGCCGGGAGCTGGTGCCTGGCGACGTCGTCCAGTTGACATCGGGCGCGCGCGTCCCGGCCGATGTCCGGCTCGAGGCGATCCGTGACTTCGAGGTCAACGAGTCCGCGCTGACTGGCGAGTCGCTGCCCACACGCAAGACGATCCTGCCGCTGGCGACGGAGGCGCTCGTTCCGGGCGACCAGCGCAACATGGCGTTCGCCGGCACCATCGCGACGCGGGGTCGCGGCCGCGGCATTGTCGTGCGCACGGGCGTCGCGACCGAGCTCGGCCGCATCGCGATGACCATTCGCGAGGTCGGCTCGACTGCGACGCCGTTGCAGGAGAAGACCGGACGATTCGGCCGACAGGTCGGCGCCGCCGTGCTCGGGCTGTCGCTCCTCGTTCTCCTCGCCGGCACGCTGCGCGGCCTGCCGCCCGGCGAGATCTTCCTGACCGCCGTCGCCATGGCCGTGTCCGCGATTCCCGAGGGCCTGCCCGTCGTGCTCACGGTGACCCTCGCCATCGGCGTCAGCCGCATGGCCCGCCGTCAGGCGATCATCCGGTCGCTGCCCGCGGTCGAGACGCTCGGCAGCACGACGCTGATCGGGTCCGACAAGACCGGTACGCTCACCAAGAACGAGATGACGGTGCGCGCGATCTGGGCCGGCGGCACGACGTACGACCTGACGGGCGCCGGCTACGCCACGGATGGCCTCGTGCTGCGCGACGGACAGCGCGCCGAGCTCGACTCCGACGATGCCCTGCACATGACGATCCTCGCCGGATTGCTCGCCAACGAGGCGGATGCGGAGGCCGCCGAGCGCGGCGAGCCGCAGGGTGACCCGACCGAGATCGCGCTGTTCGTTGCGGCCGCGAAGGCGGGACTCCCGCCGTTTGCGACTCGGCAGCAATGGCGTGAGCTCGACCTGCTGCCCTTCGAGCCCGAGCGCCGCTTCATGGCCAGCCTCGTCGTCGGGCCCGATGGCGAGCGGCGCGTCTTTCTCAAAGGTGCGCCGGAAGTCATTGCGAAGCGTTGCACCCGTCTCGCCGGTGCCACCGGCGACACGGCTCTGGACGCCGGCACCGTGACGGCCGCCGCGGCGTCGCTGAGCACGCACGGCCTGCGCGTGCTCGCGATGGCCTGGCGCGATACGGATGCCAGCACGATCGACGAGGTCTCGCTGGACGCCGACTTCACGTTCGCGGGCGTGCAGGGCATGGAAGATCCGGTGCGGCCGGAGGCCGTGGCCGCCGTCGCCGCCGCACATGCCGCGGGGATTCGCGTGATCATGCTGACGGGCGACCACGTCGCGACGGCGCAGGCCATCGGCCGCCAGCTCGGCCTCGGCGGTGCCGACACGGCGGCCCTGGAAGGCCACCAGCTGGAATTGCTGTCCGACGCGGAGATCCAGCACACGGTCAGCCACATCGATGTGTACGCGCGCGTCGCGCCCGAGCACAAGTTACGCATCGTGCAGCTCATGAAGGAGCGCGGCGAAACGGTCGCAGTCACCGGCGATGGCGTGAACGACGCGCCCGCGCTGCGCGCCGCCCACATCGGCGTGGCCATGGGCAAGAGCGGCACCGACGTCGCGCGTGAAGCGTCCGACATGATCCTCGCGGACGACAACTTCGCGACGATCACGGCGGCCATCGAGGAAGGCCGCGTCGTCTTCAGCAACATCCGCAAGGTCACGTTCTTCCTGCTTTCGACCGCGGTCGGCGAAGTCATCACGATCCTGTTCGCCGTATTTGGCGGCCTGCCCCTGCCGTTCGTCGCTGCACAGATTCTCTGGATCAACCTCGTGACCAACGGACTGCAGGATGTCGCGCTCGCCTTCGAGCCTGGCGAGCCGGATCTGCTCGCACGACCGCCTCGGCCCACGAAGGAAGGCATTCTCTCGGCCAAACTCATGCGACGGCTGGGCGGCGTCGGCATGGTGCTCGCCGCCGGAACGCTTGCCGCGTTCCTGTGGAGCCTGGGCCGAAGCGGTGACCTCGACTACGCACGGACCGTCGCCATGACGCAGATGGTCGTGTTCCAGTTCTTCCACGTCTTCAACTGCCGCTCCCTCGATCGTTCGATCCTGCGCGTGCCGCCGTTCTCCAACCGGTTCCTGTTCGTCAGCCTCATTGCCGCCGGGCTCGCGCATCTGGCCGTGCTCTATGTGCCCGCCCTCCAGCTCGTGTTTCGAACGCAGCCGCTCGACCTGGTCGCTTGGGCCTTCGTCATCGCCGTCGGCTCCTCGGTCATCGTGGGCGGCGAGCTGGACAAGTGGTGGAGTCGCCGGGCCGGCCGCGTCCTCGGCTGACAACCCCTTGCGCGCGCCCCGGCCACCGCCGTCCCTTTCGGCGGACCCCGAGCCTTCGAGGAAGCCCATGCGACACACGCTCCCCCTTCTGCTCCTGGCGACGCTCGTCTCGCCGCTGGCCGCCCAAGCGCCGCGACGCGAGCCCGTGTTTCCGGAGACGCGCGTGCTCACGCACCGCGAGCAGGCACCCATCGTCCGACAGCGCATCGCGGACCGGTTCGAAACGCTGCTGCCCACCTTGATGCGGCGGGAGACCATCGACCTGTGGATCATCGTCAGCCGCGAATACAATGATGATCCCGTGTTCCGATCGATGGCGCCGCTGGAGACGTATTCGTCGCGGCGTCGCACCATCCTCGTCTTTCACGACCGGGGTGCGGAAGCGGGTGTGGATGCGATCTCCGTCGGCCGCTTCGACTACGGCGGCTTGTTCGAGCTGTATCGCACGCACAACGATTCGCAGTACGTCGGCTTGCGGCGGCTGGTCGATGAGCGGCGGCCTCGCCGGATCGGCATCAACGTGTCGAACGCGTGGAACCATGCGGATGGACTGACGCACAACGAGCACGAACGTCTCGTCGAAGCACTGGGGCCACACGCCGAACGCCTCGTCTCCGCCGAGATGCTCGCCGTCGGCTGGCTCGAGTCGAAGCTACCGGCGGAAACCGACCAATACCGTTACGTCATGCGCCTCGCGCACCAGGTCATCGCGGAAGCCTTCAGCAATCGCGTCATCGTGCCGGGCGTGACGACCACCGAGGACGTCGTGTGGTGGATGCGACAGCGCGTGGCGGAGATGGGCCTGGGCAAGTGGTTCCACCCGTCCGTCAGCATTCAACGCAAGGGCGGACTGCCTTCACCGGCGCCGGAATCCGGACATGTCATCCAGCGCGGGGACATGCTGCACACGGACTTCGGACTGATCGCACTCGGCTACTCGACGGATACGCAGCACAACGCGTACGTCCTGCTGCCGGGCGAAACGGACGCGCCGGCCGGTCTGAAGGAAGGCCTGCGCAAGGCGAACCGGCTGCAGGACCTCGTCATG
>JBFJPA010000098.1:0-11266 GCA_041617355.1 Longimicrobiales bacterium | reverse complement strand
CGTCGACAAGAGCCGGAAGGAAGTCGAAGAATCGATGCTGCAGACCGCCGAGGAGATCTGCTACGAGCTCGGCGTGCACGGCATCCACCAGGAGATCCTGAAGGTCCTCGGACGGCTGAAATTCCGCACGTCCTACGGGCAGAACCAGCTGCTGCACGCCAAGGAAGTCGCGATGGTGGCGGGCAACATGGCCGCTGAACTCGGTCTCAACGTGACCATGACCCGGCGCATGGCGCTGCTGCACGACGTGGGCAAAGGTCTCACCCACGAGCACGAAGGCACACACGTCGAGTTGGGCTGGAACCTGTGCAAGAAGTATGGCGAGCACGACATGGTGCTGAACGCCATCCGCGCGCACCACGACGAAGAGCCGCACCGCTTCGCCGAGACGTTCCTGGTCACTGCCGCCGACGCCGTCAGCGGTGCCCGGCCCGGCGCCCGCCGCGAGATGTTCGAGACGTACGTAAAGCGCCTCGAGAAGCTCGAGGAGATCGCCAACAACTTTGAAGGCGTCGAGCGCTGTTTCGCGATTCAAGCGGGTCGCGAGATTCGGGTAATGGTCAATCCCGACAACGTCTCGGACGGCAACATGGCGGAGATGAGCGAGCAGATCGCGCGCCGGCTCGAAGAGGAGTTGCAGTACCCCGGCCAGATCAAGGTGGTCGTGATCCGAGAAACTCGCGCGATCGATTTTGCGCGTTGAACCCGAGCTGCAGGACGCATGGCGAAGATCATCAGCGGTAACGAAATCAGTGAAACGATGCGAGCGGAGATTGCGCATGAAGCCCACGCATTCCGCGACGAGACGGGAATCCAGCCCGGCCTGGCGGTCGTCATTGTCGGCGAGGATCCCGCCAGCCAGGTGTATGTGCGGATGAAGGGCCGCGCCGCGGACAAGGCAGGCTTCTATTCGCGCACCATTACGTTGCCATCGTCCACGACCCAGGACGAGTTGCTGGGCACCGTCGATGGGCTGAACGCGGACCCCCGCGTGCACGGCATCCTGGTGCAGCTGCCGCTGCCGCCGCAGATCGATGCCCGCGAGGTCCTCTTCCGCATCGATCCGTCGAAGGACGTCGACGGCTTCCATCCGGTCAACGTCGGCCGCCTCGCGATCGGCGATCCGGACGTTCTGGCGCCGTGCACGCCCGCAGGCGTGATCGAGATGCTGTTGAGATCCGGCTACGAGACGAAGGGCCGTCACGTCGTCGTCGTCGGCCGTTCCACGATCGTGGGCCGGCCGGCCGCATTGCTCCTGTTGCGGACCGGACGCGGCGGCGACGCCACGGTCACCGTCGCACACAGCCGGACGGCGGACCTCGCCGCGATCACGCGGCAGGCCGACATCCTGATCGCGGCGGTCGGCCGGCCCGAGTTGATCAGCCGCGACATGGTGCGACCGGGCGTCGTCGTCATCGATGTGGGCGTGAACCGCGTCGACGACCCCGCAGCCCCCAAGGGCTATCGGCTCGTCGGCGATGTCGCCTTCGATGAGGTCGCCCAAGTCGCCGACGCGATTTCGCCGGTGCCGGGCGGCGTCGGTCCGATGACGATCACCATGCTGCTGCGCAACACGCTCGAGGCAGCGAAGCGACTCGCGCTCCAGACCGAGGCGCCTGCCGGCGCCTGATGCGCGAGTCCGGGCCCGGCGAGCCGTTTCGCCCTTCCCGCCGCTCCTTCGTCCGCGGCTCCTCTGGTTGGGACTTGCGTGGCGCCGAGGACGAGGCGTACACCGTCTCGGCGGTGAACGCGCTCGCGCGTCGCGTCATCGAGAGTTCGCTGCCGCCACTCTGGGTCCACGGCGAGATCGCGGGCTGGAAGCGGCACGCCCCGACCGGCCACTGCTATTTCACGCTCAAGGACGCCGCGGCGCAGCTGCGTGCCGTCATGTTTCGTCTGGATGCGCAGCGGCTACCGACCGACCCCGAAGATGGGATGCAGGTACGCGCGCTGGGCACGCTGACCCTCTACGAGAAACGCGGCGAGTACCAGTTCGTCGTGCGCGAAATGGAGGGCCGCGGCGCCGGCGGCCTCTGGCGACTCGCCTTCGAGCGGCTGCGCGCCCGCCTCGAGGCCGAGGGCCTGCTCGACCCCGCGCGCAAGCGGAGCCTGCCCCGACACCCTCAGACCGTCGGCGTCGTGACCTCGCCCGTCGGCGCTGCACTGCACGACGTGCTCCACGTCATTCGCAGTCGCGCGCCGTGGACGCGTGTGGTCTTCGCGCCGGCTCGCGTACAGGGGGATGGCGCGGCCCTCGACATCGCGCGGGCGATTCGCCTCTTCTACCGGAGAGGCGTCGCCGACGTTTTGATCGTGGGCCGAGGCGGTGGATCCGTCGAAGACCTCTGGGCCTTCAACGAAGAGCCCGTCGCCCGGGCCATTGCCGATTGCCCGATTCCCATCATCAGTGCCGTCGGCCACGAGGTCGATGTGACGATCGCCGACCTGGTCGCCGATGTACGGGCCCCGACTCCGTCGGCTGCCGCCGAACGGGCCGTGCCCGACGCAGCCGCCGTCGGACGCGAGTTGGAGTCCCTCCGTCTGCGGCTGGTCGCGTCGACGCGACGCGCAGCCGCGGGTCGGCGCGATGCCCTCGAGGAAGCCGGTGCCTGGCTCGGCGCGGCGGCCCGCAGCACGCTGGCGCGGCGCCGGGAACGTCTGTTCTCCTCCGGCCAGCGCCTGGACGCCCTGTCGCCGCTCGCGGCACTGCGGCGCGGGTTTGCGGTACCCATGGCCGAGGGCGGCTCGATCCTGCGCACGACGGCGGCGTTTTCGGCGGGCAGCCCGGTCCGACTGCGGGTCGTCGATGGCACGGTCCGATTGAGGACGGAAGGCGTCGAGCCCTTGGAGAGGGAGTCATGACGGACGAGACCGAGCCAGGACTCGAGGCGCGGGTGTCACGGATCGAGGCGATCGCGGCCGCACTGGAAGGCGATCGCCTCGAGCTCGACGAAGCCCTGCGCCTGTTCGAGGAAGGGGTTCGGCACCTGCGCGCGGCCGAGGCGATGCTGCGTTCTGCGGAGCTGCGCGTGGAACGGCTGCTCGAGGAGGCGGACGGCACCGTGGTCACGGAACCGATCGACGAGATGGGCGCGTGACGAACGCACTCGTCATCGACCGGTACCTCGCGGAGGAGCGTGCGGCGATCGAAGCGGTCCTCGCGGACGAGGCTGCAGGGCTCTGGGCGCAATCGGGCCCGGTGGCGCAGGCGATCCGGTACTCTCTCGACGCCGGGGGGAAACGGCTGCGTCCCATTCTGTGCGTGGCGGCGTATCGTGCGAGCCGCGGCGCGGCGGGGGAGCGTGGAATCCGTCGTCTAGCTTGCGCGCTCGAGCTGATTCACACCTACTCCCTGGTCCACGACGACCTGCCGTGTATGGACGACGACGCCTTGCGCCGGGGGCGGCCCACCGCGCACCGTGTATTCGGTTCTGCGGTCGCGGCCGTGGCGGGATCCGCCATGATTCCCGCGGCCTTTCTCGTGCTCGATCGTGGCGCGCGCGATCTCGGTTGCGATGCATCCACTCGGGCGGCGCTTGCGCGGACGCTCGGCCGGGCAGCCGGAGCAGGTGGGATGGTGGGTGGCCAGGTAATGGATCTGGCGGCGGAACGGAGCCGCCCGGATCTCGACACGCTTGCATCGATCCACCGCCGGAAGACGGGCGCTCTCTTCGGAGGCGCCGGCCGGATCGGCGCGATCGCGGCGGGCGCGATGGAGGAAACCGTCGCTGCAGTCGAGGCGTACGGCGCGCAGGTCGGCCTGGCATTTCAGGTGGCCGACGACATTCTCGACGAGACAGGTGTCAGTGACGTATTGGGAAAGGATGCGGGCCGGGATCGGGCTTTGGACAAAGCCACGTTTCCGGCCCTGATCGGACTGGAGGGGGCGAAGCAGATGGCCCGGCACGCTGTCGCCGACGCCATCGCGGCACTGCATCAGGCGGGCATCCGGGACGCGACGCTCGAGGCGCTCGCCCGCTTTGCCGTGGAACGGGATCGATAGGGGATTGTCCGAGCTCATCCGATGGAACCCGCCGCTCGTGCTGGCGATGGTCGCGCTATCGACGGCGCAGATCTTCAAGTTCAGTCTGACGCTCGTGCTGGAGCGCCGGGTCGACTTCACGCGCTTGACTGGCATGGGTGGTATGCCGTCCAGTCACGCCGCCGCGGTGTCGGCGCTGTCCACGGCCGTCGGGCTCGACGCAGGCTGGACCTCGACGCTGTTCGGCGCCGTCGCGTTCGTCTCGCTGCTCATCATTTACGATGCGACGGGCATTCGTCAGGCGGCCAGCACCCAGGCGAGGCTGCTGAACAAGGTCGTCGACGACCTGAAGGCGCATCACACGATCCGTGGCGAGCGGCTGGTCGAGTCGCTCGGTCACACGGTCGCCGAAGTGGCCATTGGCGCCGCATTCGGCGTCGGTCTCGCGTTTTGGCTGTACCCGTGAGGAGGAATACGACGTGAACACGTTGAAGCTACTAGATCGAATCAACGAACCCGCAGACATTCGGTCGCTGGAGCCGGATCAACTGCCGACGCTGGCGGCGGAGGTACGGGATCGCATCGTCGACGTGATCAGCAAGCTCGGCGGCCATTTCGCGCCCGGCCTGGGCGTCGTCGAGCTGACGGTGGCACTGCATTACGTGTTCGATACGCCGCGCGACAAGCTGGTCTGGGACGTCGGCCACCAGGGCTATCCGCACAAGATCCTGACGGGCCGCAATGCCGCGTTCGAACGGATCCGGCAGAGCGGCGGGCCGTCCGGATTCCTGAGCCGTCGCGAGTCCGAATACGACACCTTCGGCGCCGGTCATGCCGCCACGTCGATTTCCGCCGCGCTCGGCATGGCCACTGCGCGAGACCTGCAGGGCGACGACTTCAAGGTTGTCGCCGTCATCGGTGACGGCGCCCTCACGAGTGGCATGGCCTACGAGGCGCTGAACAACGCCGGTCACACGGACCGCGACCTGATCGTCATCCTCAACGACAACGAGATGTCGATCTCACCGAACGTCGGCGCCATCCACAAGTATCTGACCCGCGTCGTCACGAACCCGCTCTACAATCGGTTGCGCGAGGAAGTCAAGAAGATGATCCACCGCGCGCCGGGCACGCTCGGCGACATGGTCGAATCCGTCGTGCTGAAAGTGGAGGAAAGCGCGAAGACGCTGCTCACGCCGGGCATCCTCTTCGAGGAGCTGGGATTCCGCTACGTCGGACCTGTGGACGGACACGATCTGGCGGGCCTGGTGGACACGCTCCGCAAGGTTCGGGCATGGTCTTCGCCGACGCTCGTTCACGTGCGGACGCAGAAGGGCAAGGGGTATGCGCTTGCCGAGCAGAACCCGGTCAAGTGGCATGGTGCGACCCCGTTCGAGAAGATCAGTGGCGAGTCCGCGAAGAAGAAGGCGGATCTGCCCGGCTACACGAACGTGTTCGGCAAGGGTCTCGTCGAGTTGGGCGCGCGTCATCCCGAGCTGGCGGTGATCACCGCCGCGATGCCGAGCGGAACCGGGACCGGTCACTTCGGTGATGCATACCCGGATCGTTATTTCGACGTCGGCATTGCCGAAGGCCACGGCGTCACCTTCGCCGCGGGGCTTGCTACCGAAGGCATCCGGCCGGTCGCGGCCATCTATTCGACGTTCCTCCAGCGCGCCTATGACTCGATCATCCACGACGTCGCGATTCAGAACCTGCCCGTCGTCTTCGCGATGGACCGGGCCGGGCTGGTCGGAAACGACGGCCCCACGCACATGGGGCTGTACGACATCGCCTACATGCTCGCCGTACCGAACATGATCGTGACGGCGCCGAAGGACGGAGCGGAGATGCTCGCGCTGCTGCGGTTGGGCGTTCAGCAGCAGCATGGCCCGTTCTCGTTGCGCTATCCGCGCGACAGTGTGCCGGCGCCAGTGCCAGCGCTCGATGACATTCCACCCGTCGAGTTCGGCACCTGGGACATCGTGCGCCGCGGTCGCGGCCTGGCCATCCTCGCCACCGGCACGATGGTTCTGCCGGCGCTCGCTGCCGCACGCGAGCTGGAGGCCGACGGCATCGATGCGACAGTCGTCAATTGCCGCTTCCTCAAGCCCTTCGACGAGCAGACGCTGGCGTGGGCCCTCGACCGGCACACGGCGCTCATGACGATCGAAGAAGGCACCGTCGTCAACGGCTTCGGCGCATCGCTGGTCCGGCACATCGAGAGCATGAGCGGGCGATCGGCCGAGCGCGTGATCGACGTCGTCGGCGTGCCGGATCAGATCATCGAGCACGCCTCGCGCGCGCAACAGTTGGCGGAGGTCGGTCTGGACGTCGCCGGCATCGCCTCCCGTGTGCGCCGGCTGGCCGAGACCGGTGGCATCCTCACGGTCCGCGAATCGGCGTGAACGCGTTTCGCCGTGTCGGCATCGTCGGTCAACCCGGCTATCCCGCCTTCGAGGAACATCTGCGCGACCTGGCACGCCAGGTCCGCGGGGCGGGCGGCGAGGTGTTCCTCGAGCCCGCCCTCGCCCGCCTGCTGCCGGACGCACCGACGCTCGATCCGGAACAGCTGGATCTGCTCATCACGTTCGGTGGCGATGGCACACTGCTGCGAGGCGCACGTCTCGTCGCCACGGCCGGCACGCCGGTTCTCGGCGTCAATCTCGGACACCTCGGCTTCCTCACGTCCATCCCGCCGGATTCGTTGGAGCCGCACGTGCAACGGCTGCTCGAGGGTGACTACTGGCTCGACCGCCGCTTCACGTTGACCGTGTCGGTCGAACGGCCAGGTGGTCCGCCCGGGCCCGAGTTCCTCGCGCTCAACGACGCCGTCCTCCACAAAGGCGGCTTCGCTCGCGTCGTCCGCCTCCGCGTAACGGTGGACGGTCAGGAAGTCGCGACCTACAGTGCCGATGGCGTCATCCTCTCCACACCGACGGGTTCGACGGCCTATTCGCTGTCCGCCTCCGGCCCTGTTGTCGTCCCATCCGTCGAGTGCATCCTGGCCACGCCCATCTGTCCTCACACGCTGGGAATCCGCCCGGTCGTGCTGCCCGCCGCATCCGAGATCGTCGTGGAGGCGTTGCCTCCCGCGGAAGAGCTGATGCTGACCGTCGACGGACAGGATGGCGCCGGCGTGGCGCCGGGTGACCGCATGGTCGTTCGCCGCGGTGCCCATGTCGTCCCGCTCGTGCGTTTCGCCGGGCAGAACTTCTTCAGCACGCTTCGCCGGAAGCTCAACTGGGCGCTCGAGAACGCGGAGCGAGCCCGATCCTGACGCGTCCCTTCCTCCCATTGAACCGCCCGCGTGGGCTCGGGTAATTCTGCGGGTATGCTCGTCGAGCTTCGCATTCAGGATCTGGCCGTCATCGACCGACTCGCGCTCCGGCTCGAGCCGGGTCTGAACGTGCTCACGGGGGAGACCGGGGCCGGCAAATCCATCATCGTGGGCGCGCTGTCGCTGCTGATGGGTGAACGCGCCTCGACCGATGCTGTGCGGCCGGGAACCGAACGCGCCGTGGTGGAAGGCGTATTCGAGGTCGAGGAGGACGGCGACGTCGCGCGATTGCTGGCAGAGCAGGGGATCGACGTCGAGGACGGCATGGTGATCCTGCGCCGCGAAGTCGCGGCGGAAGGCCGGAACCGTGCGTGGATCAACGGCGCCGCCACCACGGCGACGATGGTCGGCCGCGTGGGTGGTATGCTGTTGGGTCTGCACGGCCAAAGCGAACACGAAGACTTGCTTCGACCGGACCGGCAACGCGAGATCCTCGACGCATACGCCGGCGGCACGGCGTTGGCAGCCGACGTCGCGACGGCTCACGAGGAGCTGCGTAACGCCGACGCCGCGCTGGCCACGCTCGACGAGCGGCGGCGCGAAGTGGAGGGCAGGGCCGACCTGCTGCGACACCAGGCGACCGAGATCGAGGACGCGAAGCTGCGGCCGGGCGAGGAGGACGAGCTCGAGGCAGAGGCGCGGCGCCTGGACCACGCGGAGGAGCTGGCCCGCCTTTCCAGCCAATTACACGATGCGCTGTACGCGGCGGAGGATTCGCTGGTTGAGCGGCTCGGCCGCGCGCGACGCGCACTCGGGCAACTACTGCAGATCGATCCGGACGCGAGCGATGCCGCCGCGGCGCTGGACGAGGCCTTCTTCGTGATCGAGGACCTCGGACGGCGCATGGGCGACTACGCGTCATCGGTCGAGCACGATCCGGCGCGACTCGATGCGCTGCGCGCGCGACAGGACCTGCTGTTCCGCCTGAAGAGCCGGTACGGTCCCACGCTCGACGACGTGATCGCCGCCGGACGTCGGGCTCGCGCCGAGATCGATCAGCTCGACAGCGTCGAACTGGAACGCAGCGAGCTGGCACGGCGGGCGAGGGATGCGCGGGATGTGCACCGGGCGCGGTGCGCAGAGCTGTCCCGGCTGCGCGCAGACGCGGCGTCGCGGCTGTCGAAGGCAGTCGCCGAACTGCTGCCGTCTCTGGGCATGACGGGAGGCCGTTTCGAGATCGCGTTGAATCCGGTCACCGAGCTCGGCGCGCGGGGGGCCGAATCGATCGAGTTTAGTGTCGCGTTGAATACCGGATTCGAGCCGCGCCCCCTCGCGCGCGTCGCGTCGGGCGGAGAGCTGGCGCGTTTGATGCTCGCCCTCAAGGCCATTCTCGCCACCGCCGACGCGACGCCGACGTTGATCTTCGATGAGATCGATGCGGGTATTGGCGGCCGCGTCGCGCACGCCGTTGGTGACAAGCTGGCCGCAGTGTCGCGGGAGCATCAGGTGCTGGTCGTCACGCACCTGGCGCAGATCGCGGCGCGTGCGGACCACCACTTGCTCGTGGAGAAAAGCGAGCAGCGGGAGGAGCGTGCGTCGACGCGGCTTCGTGAGCTGACGGGCGAAGCACGCGTCCACGAGCTGGCGCGTCTGCTGGGCGGTGACCCGGAGAGCGCCGCGAGTCTCGACCACGCGCGTGACCTGCTAGCAGCGCCGTCCCGCTAGGTCCTGGCGCGCGAAAGGAAACGTCCCCGGTGCGCGTTCGCGCACCGGGGACGTTTTTTGCCCAGCGAAACCGACGGTCAGAAATCGTAGCGAAGGCGCAGCAGCGCGAGACGGCCGACGGTGGGCACACCCACGAAGCTGCGGTACGCCTCGTCGAAGACGTTCGTGACGGCGAGCTGGACCGATGCCCCGCTCAGGTTGGGCAGCCGGTATCCGAGCGTCAGGTCGACGAGCGTGAAGCTCTCGACGCACTCCTGGCCGCCGCCGCCGATGCACTGCAGCCCGATGAAATCGGCCGAGTTGACCGGGAACTCACCCGTGAAGCGGACGCGCGATTCGGCGCTGAAGCCGCTTGCGCCACGGTATCCGAGTGACGCGGTCGCCTTGTCCTTGGGAGCGTTCAGCGCGATCAACTGCGCGGCCGGACACTGCTGGCCCGCGGGCGGATCCACCAGGCAGAAGTTGTGGTCGCTCACGTGCGAATACGTCAGGCCGAGCTGCCATTCGTCGGATAGGATGGCCTGGCCGCTCAGGTCCAACCCCCACAGCGTGACCTCGCCGGGGAAATTGACGTAGGTCGCGAGCAGGTCGGCCCCCCGCGCCGCCACATCCGCGGAGGACGAAACGCCGCCTGGAATCCGCACCCAGCTCGTGATCAGCTGGCCGGCCTGCGCCTGGGCCTGCGCCAGCGGCAGGCCCGCCTGTACGAGGGCCTGCACGATCGCCGGTCCTGCGGCCGTCTGTAGATACGCGCCGAACGCCTGCGGGCTGAGCAGGTACAGCGGCGTACGAAGCACGAGGGGCGAGGTGAAGTCCGTCTTTTCCTCGTACCAGACGTCGGCCGCCAGCAGCAGACGCTCGCCGATCAGGCCTTTGTAGCCGGCCTCGTACGTCGTCGAAATCGATGGCTTGATGCCCGCGACGTCCTGCACGACCCCGGGGCCGAAGGCGCCGACCTGACCCGTCGACGCGTTCAGCTGCGCCAGCGGGATCTGCAGGGCGCCACCGCGGATCGCCGGGCCGAGCTGCTGGAACAGCGGCACGAGCCCGGCCGTGGCCGGATTCGCCCGCAGGCTCGCGATCAGCAGCGCAAGCTGCGCATCATAGACATTGCCCGCGTTCACGGCGAGCAGCTGCCCGGGTTGCAACGGCGTGCGCATGCCCAGCGGCTGACCGCTTCCATCGGCGAGCCGGATCCCGGCCTTGCCCGGACCTTGCGCACGCACACGGAAGCCGAGCGGGCCGAGCGCGCCGGCCGGGCCGCCATCGATGTCGAGGAAGAGGTTCAGCGATGACGGCGTCGAGAACGCGCGGTTGTAGGTTCCGCGCAGCGTGTGGTCCGCGCTCGGCTTGAACACGAGTGCGGCGCGGGGCGAGAAGACCGGATCCTCGAGCTCCGAGTGCCAGTCTTCGCGGGCGGCCGCGACGATGTCGAACTTGGGCGACACCACCAGCTTCGCCTGCAGGTACGCCCCGAACTGGTTGAAGTTGTCGCTGTCCTCGCGGCTGCCGTTGATGGTGCCTTCGGTCGCCGGCATCGTGCGGATGAAATCGCCGCCGTACGTCAACTCGAGCGACGAGCCGAGCGACGACAAGTGCTGGCCTTGCGCGACGAACACCTTCGACTTGTCCACGATTGGCGCGCCGGTGCGCAGCAGGTAGGTGTCACCGGCGTCGCTTGTGTTCAGATACGCCTGCGCGAACCAGCGATTGTAGTTGAAGCGGGCCTGGTAGTAGCCGTAGATCCAGTCCTGCACCTGTGCCGCGCCGATGCCGGTCAACTCGACGCCGCTCGTGGCCGACGTCCAGCCGGCGGTCAGGCTCGCGCCGAACTCGGGGGTGGGCCGCCAGTCGGCACGGCTGTCCAGCGACCAGCGCTTCACAGCGAAATCCCGCGCGGCCAGACGGCTGGCCCGCAGCTGGAGCTCGGCCGTGGAGAGCGGGTTGCCGTTCGCGTCGCGCGGCTGCGTCGCGGCCCACGTCGCGAAACTGGTCCTCGCCTGCGTCCTGGCCGCTTCTTCCACCGGATCCCGGAACTCCCAGTCGTTCCCCTGGAACCACTGGCCGGAGACCTTGAACCCGAACCGGTCACTCAGGCGGTGCGCCGTGCGACCCGTGACGTGGAGGACGCTCTTTTCGCCGCCCGACACGGAAAACGTGGTGCCCTGCCGATCCAGCGGTGACTTCGTGATGATGTGCAGCACGCCGCTCGACGTGTTCGGACCGTAGAGCGCGGAGCCCGGTCCCAGCACGACCTCCATCCGTTCGAAATCGTCGTT
>JBFJPA010000097.1:0-11267 GCA_041617355.1 Longimicrobiales bacterium | reverse complement strand
GGGAGGCCCGGCGGCAGCTTTCGTGTCTCGCAACCCGACGCGATGCCGCGAAGGCAGCCGTCGGGCGGACAAGTGGAAGTGTTCGCTTTCCGGCTATGCGCCGTAGCGGCGATCGCTTGCCCGTGCCGAGTTGCGAGAGCGACTGGTACTGGCCAAGGGATCACCTCCTTTGCTGAGTTCACGTGCGGGCGTCAACCCAGCGGGCTCGAGGCCCGCGGTCCGCGGCCACCGACGTTCGCGTCGGCGCATCGCGGCCCAGCCACGACGCCCGCGGGCGTCGCGACACGCGAACGGTAAACCGGTCCGTCCGATCGATCAAGGGTAAGGTTTCGTCATGCCTTGGCCCGACACGCTTGCCGCGGAGCGGCGCGCGGCTCAATCTTCAGCCCTCGGCCGGTACCGCGACCCCCGCGCACGCCGTCAACGTCCAATCCGCGCCCATGACGACTGATCGGATTCAAGAGTTCGTAGACATTGTCCGACGCGTCCGCCATGATGCGAACAACCCCATCACGGCGGCCCTCGGCCACGTCCAGCTCCTTCTGGAAGATCCGAACGTTCGGGATGCCGAGGTCAGAGAAAGTCTCACCGTCATCGAAGGCGAGCTTCGCCGATTGATCGAGATCCTCCGCCGCCTCGGCGAGATCCGCGTCGATCACAGCTGAGCCAAACCGTCGCGTAACCTCCACGGCGGAGCGGGCTTGACGCTCGCTTCGAACCCCGTCTAAACTGCCGCTCCGAACCACGCTCCTGAGCGGAGGCTCCATGTCCGATATCCCGGCCGGTCTCCTCTATACGGCAGAGCACGAGTACCTGAAGCGGACCGAGGACGACGCGGTTTTCCTCGTCGGCATCACTGATTACGCGCAGGGAGAGCTGGGCGACGTCGTCTACGTCGAGCTGCCGTCCGTCGGCGACACCTTCAAGCGGAACCAGGTGTTCGGCACGGTCGAAGCGGTCAAGGCGGTGAGCGACCTGTATTGCCCCATCGGCGGCGAAGTGGTCGAGGTGAACGGTGCGCTCCAGGACGATCCCGCCAAGGTCAACGCGGACCCGTACGGCGCGGGCTGGATGCTGAAGCTGCGCGTGGCGGACCCCGCCGAGCTGGACACGTTGCTGGGACCCGAGGAGTACGCCAACCAGCTCGGGGAGTCGTGAGCCGATGGCCAAGCTGACGTGGCATGGCCACTCCTGCTTCACGCTGGAGGCGGAGGACGGCAGTCTGCTCATGATCGATCCGTGGCTGGATGACAATCCGCTCGCGGACATCGGGACGGACGCCGTCGAGGCGCTCGACTTCATCCTGGTCAGCCACGGCCATTTCGACCACTTCGGTGACGCGGTGAAGCTGGCGAAGAAGACGGGCGCCACGCTGATTGGCACCTTCGAGCTCGTCACGTTCGCGAAGCAGCAAGGCGCGCCGAACGGCCACGAGATGAACATCGGCGGCGGTCACCACTTCAAGTTCGGCTATGCGAAGCTGGTCGCCGCACTGCACAGCGGGACCGTGCACGGGGACGAGCAGGGCCGGTTCACCTCGCCCGCCGCCGGGTTCTGGTTGCACCTGAAGCCGAAGTCGGGAGAGACGGGTGGCCGCAAGATCTACCACGCTGGGGACACCGCGTTGATCTCCGACATGCAGTTCCTGAAAGGCAAAGTCGACGTCGCCCTGCTGCCGATCGGCGACAACTTCACGATGGGGCCCGAGGACGCCGTTCGGGCCATCGAGCTGATCGCTCCGGGCGTCGTCATTCCGATGCACTACAACACGTTCGATGCGATTCGACAGGATCCGGATGACTTCGCGCGCCGCGTCGGCGACCGCGCCGAGGTCGTGGTCCTGAAGCCGGGCCAGAGCCATACCTTCTGAGTCCGGGTTGCGCCCGGACGGCGAAAACGGCCGGCCGCCGGGCGCTCCCCGCGGCCGGCCGATCTCATCCTCTATGCAGTGGCGTTGGATCCGGGATACGACCGACGATGTGCCGCCCGCGCTGACCGGCGTGCGCAATATGGCCGTCGATGCGGCGCTCCTCGAGAGCGTCGCCGGGGGTGCGCCGCCCGCATTGCGGCTGTACCGCTGGTCGCCCGCCTGTCTGTCGCTCGGTCGAAACCAGGCGGCACGCGACGTTTATGATCCGGCCAAGCTCGCGTCTCTCGGCTTCGACCTCGTGCGTAGGCCGACGGGCGGTCTGGCCGTGCTGCACGACGAAGAGCTGACCTATGCCGTCGCCATCCCAGCCGACCGCCTCGGCGGACCGCGCCGAACCTACCACGCCCTGCACGGGGCCATTGCTCGAGCCCTGACCGCGCTGGGCGCCGACACCCGGTTGGCTGGCCCGGCCCGCGGCGCGGCGGGCCCGGGTGGCGAGGCGCCGCCTTGCTTCGCGGACCCGGTGGGCGGCGAGGTCGTGAGCCGAGGCCGGAAGCTCGTGGGCAGCGCACAGCGGACGGAACGGCGGACCGTGCTCCAGCACGGCTCCATTCTGGTCGCCGGGCGACAGGACCGCGTCGATGCGCTGCGCGTGTCCGGCACGAGGGTGGCGGACGGCTCCATCGCGCTGTCGGACCTGCTCGGCACGGCACCGGCCTGGCCCGTGCTGGCCCGCGCGCTGCGCGAGGGCTTCACCGCAACGCTTGGCGTCGAATTCGTCGACGATCCGCTGAGCCCGGCCGAGCTGGACCTCGCCCGCCGTCTCGAAGCGACGTACCGTGATGATGCCTGGACCTGGCGCCGCTGACGCACCGAGAGCCCATGAACGACCGCAGACCCACGCTCCGTCGAACGCTTGCCCTCACGGCCGCACTCGCCCTCGCCACCGCGTGCGGCGGCGGGGGCGGCGGGGCCGGCGGCACCGTCGTCGTCGCTCTCCGTGCCGACTTCAGCGGATTCAACACGATCACGAACTCCGCTCAGTACACGAACGAGCTGATGAACTACGCGCTGTTCACGCCGCTCGTGCAGTACGATGCGGACCTGAAGGTGCGGCCATGGTTGGCCGAGTCGTGGACGCTCGAAGGTGACACGGCCATCGTCATGCGGCTGCGGGGCGATGTCCGCTGGCACGATGGCCGTGCCGTCACGGCGGACGACGTGAAGTTCACCTTCGACCTCGCGAAGACACCCGAAACCGCTTCGCTGCTGGCTGCTGCGTTCCTCTCGGACGTGCGCGCGGCCGACGTGATCGACAGCCTGACGATCCGCTTCGCGTTCGCGCGGCCGCACGCCCAGTCGCTCGAGGATTTCTGGTGGGCGCCCATGCCGCGCCACCTGCTCGAAGGCATCGCGCCGGCCGAGCTGCGCAACGCGCCCTTCAACCGCGCGCCCGTCGGCAGCGGCCCGTTCCGGCTGGTCGAGTGGCGCGCGAACGAGCGCGTCGTGCTCGAGCGCAATCCTGACTTCCCGGCCGGCCTGGGCGGCCCGCCCGCCGCGCAACGCGTCGTCCTGCGCATCATCCCGGAGGCATCCACTCGACTGACAGAACTGTTCACGGGCGGAGTCCACGCGAACATCGATGTCGAGCCGGACCAGGCCGCGTCGGTCGAGGCCCGGCCCGATGTTCGGCTGCACGCGTTCCCCGGTCGCACCGTCTACTACATCGGCTGGAACAACGCGCGGCCGCCGTTCGATGACGCGCGCGTGAGACGCGCACTTACGCACGCGGTCGACCGCCGCGAGATCATCGATGCGCTGCTGGCCGGCCATGGCGCGATCGCGACGAGCACGATCCCGCCGTGGCACCCGCTCCACCCCGCGGAGGTCGCGCCGCTCCCGTTCGACATGGCGGCGGCAAGCCGACTCCTGGACGATGCCGGCTGGCGCGACCGCGATGGCGATGGCACACGCGAGAACGCCCGCGGCGTCCCACTCCGCTTCACGATCACGACCAGCGACGATCCCATCCGCCGCGGCGTCGCGGAGGTGCTGCAGGCGCAGCTGCGCCGCGCCGGCGTGCGTGTCGAAGTCCGCGTCATCGAGTTCCAGACGATGCTGCAGCAACATCGTGCGCGCGAATTCGACGCCGTCTTCACGAACTGGGTCATCGACAACTTCCAGGTCGCGTCATCGCCGTTCTCGCTGCTGCACTCGAGTCAGGCGGCGGTCCAGCGGTCGGCGAATCGGAGCAGCGTCCGCATCCCGCGGCTCGATGCCCTCATCGAGGCCGGCGCGGCCGCGACCGACCCGGCCGAGCAGCGTCGCATCTGGCGCGAGTTCACCGAGGTGGTGCAGGCCGAGCAGCCGCTCACCTTCATGTTCTGGCTCGAAGAGCTGGCGGCCACGAGCAGCCGACTCGACGGCGTCGCGATGGACCCGCGTGGCGAGTTCATGACAGTGCGCGACTGGGCCGCGCGATGAGTCCTGCGTGAGCGCGTACATCCTGCGTCGACTGCTGCAGGCGGTGCCGCTTCTGCTCGGCATCGCCACGCTCGTCTTCTTCGTGCTCAGCCTCGCGCCCGGCGACCCGACCACGTTCTACTTCAGCCCCAACGTGCCGCCTGAAGTGCTCGAGCAGCTGCGCGTCAATTTCGGTCTCGACCAGCCCTTGCACATCCGCTACGTGAAATGGCTGCTCGCCTTCCTGACGGGTGATTTCGGCTTCTCTTTCGGCAAGGGCCGGCCCGTCGCCGACATCCTGATCGAGACGCTGCCGAATACCCTGGTTCTCACGGTGTCGTCGCTCCTTCTGATGTTCACGGTCGGCGTCGCCGTCGGCGTCTGGCAGGCCGTGCGCCAGAACTCGGTCGCTGACAACGTGCTCGGCGCGACGTCCCTCTTTTTCTACTCGATGCCGTCGTTCTGGCTCGCCCTGATGTTGATGCTGCTCTTTTCGCTGAAGGCCCATCAGTGGGGCTGGCCGATCGCGTTCCCGCCAACCGGAATGACCAGCGTCGACTACGAGTTCCTCGGCTTCTTCGGGCGCCTGGGCGATCGCCTGATGCATCTGTTCCTGCCGGTCACGACGCTGACGCTCGCACTCGCCGCGGGCGTTTCCCGCTACGCGCGCGGCCAGATGCTCGAAGTGGTCCGCCAGGATTACGTGCGCACCGCTCGCGCCAAGGGTTTGCCCGAGGTCGCCGTCATCCTCAGGCACGCGCTGCGCAATTCGCTAATTCCCGTCATCACGCTGCTCGGGCTCTACCTGCCGTTCCTGTTCAGCGGCGCCGTCTTCGTCGAATACATCTTCGGCTGGCCCGGCATGGGCCGCGTCATCGTCGACGGCATTCTGCAGCGCGACTACCCGGTCGTCATGGCGACGAGCTTCCTGTTCGCCGTGATCGTCGTGCTCGGCAACCTCCTCGCCGACGTGCTCTATGCGGTCGCCGATCCGAGGATCCGGTATGAGTGACCCAGGGCAGAGGGTCTACGGCGACGGCGGGGTCGGGTCGCGCCTCCCGTTCATCGTGTCGGCGTTGGCACCAGGGCTTGGGCACGTCATCATCGGCGCGCGAGAGGTCGGTCTGTCGCTGCTCGCCGGCTGGTTCGGGTTCCTCGCGATCCCGCTCTTCGGGTGGGACCGCGTGCGGGCTGCGTGGGGCGGCTCGCTGGATGATCGGATCGCGCTCATCACGCTCGTCGCCGTGCCCTTGCTTCTCTGGGCCGGCGCATTGAGCGACCTGCGCCGGCGAGACCGTCACGGCGCAACGTACGTTGCCGATTCACAATGGGCCATCGCACTGCGTCGTCTGCGACGGCACCGCCTCGCCGTCGTCGGACTGTGGGTCATCGTCGCGCTCTACGCCGTCGCCCTGCTCGCGCCGCTGCTCGCGCCGCACGATCCGATCGCGCAGCCCGATATCGTCCGGCTCGCCTACCAGCCGCCGTCCGGCGCATACCCGCTCGGCACCGATCGCTTCGGCCGCGACGTGCTCTCCCGGATCCTGTACGGCGCCCGGATCTCGCTGGCGATCGGCCTCATCGCGACGGCCATCAGTGTCACGCTCGGCACCGCCATCGGTGCCGCGGCTGGCTACTTCGGCCGCCGCGTGGATACCGTGCTGATGCGCCTGACCGACATCGTGCTGGCGTTCCCCCGCCTGATCCTGCTCATCCTCATCGTCGCGCTCTTCGAGCCGTCGCTGACCGTCATCATTGTCGTGCTGGGCCTGACGCAGTGGCCGAGCACGACCCGCATCGTGCGCGGCGAAGTGCTCAGCCTGCGAGAACGCGAATTCGTGCAGGCCGCCCGCGCGCTCGGCTTCGCCAACGGCCGCGTCATCCTGCGCCACGTTCTGCCGAACGTGCTCGCGCCGATCATCGTCACGGCCACACTCGGCATTGGCAACACGATCGTGCTCGAGGCCGGCCTGGCCTTCCTCGGCCTCGGCATCCAGCCGCCCACACCCACGTGGGGCGAAATGGTCTCCGCCGGCCGCGACAACTTGCTGGGCGCCTGGTGGGTCGCGACGTTCCCCGGCCTGACCATCGTGACCGTCGTGCTCGCCTTCAACCTGCTCGGCGACGGCCTGCGCGACGCGCTCGATCCACGGCTCCGTTAGGGCAGAGGAAGCGATGCTAGAGGTTACCAACCTCACGACCGTCTTTCACACCGACGCGGGTACGGCCCGCGCCGTCGACGGCGTGTCGTTTTCGATTGCCGAAGGCGAGGTGCTGGGGCTGGTGGGCGAGAGCGGCTGCGGCAAGTCGGTGACGTCGCTGTCGCTATTGCGCCTCGTACCATCACCGCCAGGCGAGATCGTCGCCGGCAGCTCGGTCCGGTATCGCGGTCGCGAGCTGCTCGCCTTGCCGCAACGCGAGATGCGCAAGGTCCGCGGTAACGACATCGCGATGATCTTTCAGGAGCCGATGACGTCGCTGAACCCCGTGTTCACGGTCGGCGACCAGATCGCGGAGGCCGTTCGCCTGCACCGAGGCGCGAGCCGGGCGGAGGCGCGGGCGCGGGCCATCGACATGCTGCGTCAGGTCGGCCTGCCCGATCCGGACAAACGTGTCGACGCGTATCCGCATGAACTGTCCGGCGGGCAACGGCAGCGCGTCATGATCGCGATCGCGCTGTCCTGCGAGCCGGACCTGCTCATCGCCGACGAGCCGACGACGGCGCTGGACGTCACGATCCAGGCGCAAATCCTCGAGTTGTTGCGCGAGCTGACGTCGCAAAGGCGAATGGCGATGATCCTGATCACGCACGACCTCGGCGTCGTCGCCGAGACGTGTGATCGTGTCGCCGTCATGTACGCCGGCCGAATCGTCGAGGAAGCGCCGGTCGAGCACCTGTTTCGCGACCCGCGACACCCGTACACGCAGGGACTGTTGCGCGCCGTGCCCCGGATCGGCCGGGCGGCCGACGCGCTGACGGGCATCCCCGGCACCGTGCCAAGCTCGACCGCGTGGCCCGATGGCTGTCGCTTTCACCCGCGTTGCGCGTTCGCGTGGGAGCCGTGTCGCTCGGACGAGCCGCCGCTGCTCGAGGTGGACGCGGCCCGGCGCAGCCGCTGCTGGCTCGAAACACACCCGGAGCGGCGCACGGCCGCTCCCCTCGCCGACGGCGTGGGCGCGTGAGCGCGCCGGCCCCGACCCCGGCCACCTCCGCAACGGCAGGTGCGGAGGCGCCGCTGCTCGCGGTTCGCGATCTGCGCGTGTTCTTTTCGATGAGGCGAGGCGTCTTCGGCCGGACCGCGGGATTTGTGAAGGCCGTCGACGGCGTCTCCTTCGATGTCGCGCCCGGCGAGACGCTCGGCCTGGTCGGCGAGTCGGGATCCGGCAAGACGACGACGGGCCGCGCCGTGCTTCGGCTCATCGAAGCCACGTCCGGCGAGATCCGTTTCCGGGGCGAAGACGTGCGCGCCCTGCACGGGGAGGCGCTGCGCCGATTCCGCCGCCACGCCCAGATCGTCTTTCAGGACCCATTCGGGTCGCTCAATCCGCGCATGACGGTCGGCAACGCGCTGCGCGAGGTGCTCGCCGTGCACGGCCTCGCGAAAGGCGCGGCCGCGACCGACCGGGTGCGCGAGCTGCTCTCTCTCGTGGGTCTACCCCTGGAGCACGCGGCGCGGTATCCGCACGAGTTCAGCGGCGGCCAGCGCCAGCGCGTCGGCATCGCGCGCGCTCTCGCCGTCGAGCCCGATTTCATCGTCTGCGACGAGCCCGTCTCCGCTCTCGACGTCTCCGTACAGGCCCAGGTCCTCAATCTGCTTCGCGACCTGCAGCGCCGGCTCGGTCTCGCCTACCTGTTCATCGCGCACGACCTCGCCGTCATCGAGCACATCAGTGACCGAATCGCCGTGATGTATCTGGGCCGCATCGTCGAGGTCGGTCCGGCCCGCGACGTCGTGGCGAACCCGGTCCACCCGTATACGCGGGCGCTACTGTCCGCCGTGCCTTCGGCGGAGCCCGGCGCACGCGACCGGTCCCGTCGCATCGTGCTCGCCGGCGATGTGCCGAGCCCGGCGGCGCCCCCGCCCGGCTGCCCGTTTCACCCGCGCTGCCCGCATCCCGCAAAGGATGCCGACTGCACGCGCACGGTGCCCCTGCTGGAAGTCAAGGCGCCCGGGCGCTTCGCGGCGTGCATCAAGGAGCCCGCGACCTAGAGGCCGGTGCGCAGAGTTCGGCAAGCCAAAACCTCGGCGGCGGCACGACGGTCCCGGGCCCTCGAAGAACCCATCGAATGTGTCGGCGCAAAACGCCCGCATGGAGGGCGTGGGCCCTCGCCCGATCGCCGGGTCCGTCCTCCCGGCGGTCCCGTAAACACCCCGAAATGAGACGGTGCCGAGCGGCTTTCCGCAGCAGTGCGGTCCCTTGACACTCCTTCCGACCTTCGTTTACCTTGGCGCCCTCATTCGAACAGAATGGTCGGCAATCTTACGCCCCCCAACACGACTTTGTGCGTACGACGGAGGTCACTTTGGGAAGTCTGAGCGCGCTCTCCCTGTACCTGCTGCAGTTGCCCGGATTGGAAGCCCCGGATCAGACGTTCGGCGAGGCGGTCTCGCAGCTGTGGTCGGACGGCGGCTGGATGATGTATCCGCTCGGCACCTGCGCAGTGATCGGCCTCATCGTCATCGTCTGGAAATTGGTGGACCTCAGCTCGAAGGCGGGGCGCACGAAGAAGTTCCTTCGCCAGGTCGACGCGCTGATCCTGGAGCGCAAGATCACGCAGGCGCTGTCGCTGTCGCGTGAGTCGAATAGCCCGGCGGGCCGGATCCTGGCGGCGGGTCTCGAGCGCGCCGATGAAGGCTCCGAGCGTGTCATGAAGGCGATCGAGAACGTCGGCCTGATCGAGATGGCGTCGCTGGAGAGCGGGCTCGTCTGGCTCGCGACGGTGTCGAACGTCGCGCCGCTGCTCGGCTTCCTCGGCACCGTGATCGGCATGATCCAGGCGTTCCAGGCGATCGAGGCGGCGGGCGAGGTCGAGGCGACGGTCGTGGCCGGCGGCATCAAGGTCGCGTTGATCACGACTGCGGCCGGTCTCGCGATCGCGATTCCGATCAACATCATGCACAACTACTTCGTGACCCGCATCGACCGGCTCGTGATCGACATGGAAGAGTCGGCGCAGAAGATGATCGACGCGGTTCACGCGCAGGAGAGGGCTGGCGCCCGGGCGTGATCCAGCGCGCCGACTCCGGCAGACTCAGGGAGGGCCGCCCGCGGGGTGGCCCTCTCGTTTTTTATCTCGCGCTCGCCGGTATCACCGCATGCGGGGGCGGCTCTGGCGAGCGTCCGACGCCTCGTGCGGATGCGCTCGTCGCGCGACCGTTACAGACGTACCGTCAGCTCGGACTGCTTGCGGGGCCACCCGAGTTTCCGGCCGTCGTGGATGTGGCGACGGTCGCCGGCCCCGCCGACTCCGCCTACGTCTTGCTGTCGATGTCGCTGCCCAATTCGGCCCTGCGCTTCCACCGTGACCCCGTCGGTTTCCAGGCGAGCTACAACGTGGCCGTCGAGTTCCGTCAGGACGCGCAAGTCAAACGCCGCATCGCCCGGCGCGAGGTCGTGAATGTGCCGAGCTTCGCCGAGACGGGCCGCACCGACGAGAGCATCGTGTTTCAGCACGCCGTGCTGCTGGCGGCGGGTCAATACGAAGTCGGTCTACATGCGGCCGCCGAAGGCAGCCGGCGGGGATTCGAAGCGGTCGACACGATCGTCGTTCCGGCCTACGGCCCGGGCGGCTCGCCAATGGCCGGCCCGGTCGTCGTGTATGAAGGCAACGGCCGCACGTCGAAGGAGGCGTTGCCGGACGTCATCCTGAACCCGCGGCACACCGTCGCCTACGGTGGCGCCGATCCGCGGCTTTACATCGAGTGGTACGGTGCCGGTGAGCTGGTGCCCCTTTCCGTGCGTGTGTTCGACGAACGTGAGGATTCGATCAGCGCGTTTCAGGCCGCGGTCCCGGCCGGCGAAGCGGAGGTGCGACACGCGTTCGTGGACCTGCCTGTGGGCGACCTCCCGCTCGGCCGCATCTGGGTCGAGATCGCGGCTGCGGGACGCGCTCGCGCTCGCACGCCGCTGGTGATCAGCATTTCGGACCAATGGATGGTCGCGAACTTCGACGACGTGTTGCAGTTCCTGCGCTACATCGCGACGAACCGGGAGCTGGAAGAGCTGCGCGAGGGAACACCGCAGGAGCGCCGCGAGCGGTGGGAGTTATTCTGGGCACGACGTGACCCGATCCCTGCAACACCGTCCAACGAATACCGGGACGAGTTCTTCCAGCGGGTGCGCTACGCGACCGAGCATCTCGGCGAGCCCGGTGGACTGTCCGGCTGGCGAACGCATCGCGGCGAGGTCTACATCGTACTGGGTCCGCCGACGTTCCAGCAGGAGCGGTACGTGGGCCGGGCCGATCTCGGCCAGCCGAACGCGATCGAGTGGATCTACGACGGGCTGCCCGGTGGTCGGCTCGCATTGCTGTTCTTCGACCGGACCGGCTTCGGACGATTCGAGCTGACGCCATCGTCCGAGGCGGCGTTCCGGTCGATCGCTGACAGGCTCAAGGCCCGATCCGATCGAGACATTCGGGACCCGCGCGGGCGCGCCCGTGTAGCAGCGCACGAGAGGAGGTCCGGATGATGCGACGGGCTCCGGTTTTCGGGGCGGTCCTGACGGTGATCGGGCTCGGCTGGATCGCGGCCACGGGTCGTGGCGAGCGGCCGGTCCCGCCGGCACCGGCCGGCCCGATCCTGCCCGCCGCGATTCCGGAAACCGCGCTCGACGCGATGGCCGAAGGGCGCTTCTTCCGCGCGAGTCGAATCCTCGACCCCTGGCTCGCGAGCACGCCCGACACGACGCCTGCGGCACTGCTGGTCACGGC